>DASXJI010000383.1:0-10067 GCA_036497495.1 Mycobacterium sp. | reverse complement strand
TCGGCGGTGGCGTAGTAGTGGCTGGCGCCCAGGCGCAGTCCGTCTTCCATCTTCTTGAGCGACTGCGACAGCACCGTCACCTCGGCGCCCATCGCGGCACCAAGCTTGACGCCCATGTGCCCGAGGCCGCCCAGGCCGATGATCGCCAGCCGAGTCTTCGGGCCGGCCTTCCAGTGCCGCAGCGGTGAAAAGAGCGTGATGCCGGCGCACAGCAGGGGCGCCGCGGCGTCCAGTGGCAGCGATTCGGGGATGTGCAGGACGAAGTTCTCGTTGACGACGACCGCCTGACTGTAGCCGCCTTGGGTCACCGTGCCGTCTTTGTCGATGGCGTTGTAGGTGAAGGTCGCGCCCCGCTTGCAGTACTGCTCGAGCCCCGCCTTACAGCTGCTGCACTCGCCGCAGGAGTTCACCATGCAGCCGACGCCGACGTGGTCGCCGACCTTGTGCTTGGTGACCTCGGAGCCGACGGCGGTGACGACGCCCGCGATTTCGTGGCCGGGAACCACCGGGTACTTGGGTGTACCCCACTCCGCTTTGACGGTGTGGATGTCGGAGTGGCAGATGCCGGCGAACTTGATGTCGATGGCGACGTCGTGCGGTCCGGGCTCGCGGCGGGTGATCGTGGTCTTGCTCAGATGCCCCGTCGAATCGGAGGCGGCGTACGCGGAAACAGTACTCATCGGCAATCCTCTTGAGTGCGCTTAGTTTCGTATCGAATTCTATTGAACGCCACCAATATTATCATAGGCAGGCTATGTATTCTCGTCCGTGCGTTCGATCTCACACCGTGGGCCCGCTGTGACGCAGCGCCGCTCGGTGCGCCCCCGACTCAGGTCAGAACGAGTTGGTGAGATACAGCTCGAGGGATTGAAATACGCTCTCGAGTAGTCCGCTGCCGGCGGCCCCGTGCTCGAATACCGCACTGAGCCAAGCGTCGGCGTTATTGAAGTTGTCGGGGATATCGACGTAGGTGAGCAAGTCGTTGGTCGATGTGGTCGCGTCAGCGATTTCGGTCGGCGTCAGGCCCAGGTACTCCACGTGCTGGACGAACAGGCCCTCGATCGTTCCCAGCAGACCTCCGGATTCGAAGTCCTGTTGGAACTGGGCGACCCCGTCGCCGTCCAGCGAGTAGATGGTCGTGGGGTACAGATCATCCGGCGTCACGTTTCCCAGGACGGCCGCAAAGCCGAGATCCGTGAGAAGCGTGTTCGTCACGCTCGTGCCGAATAACGAGTCCAGGTCTGGTACCAGATTCGGCCATACGCCGGTGTCCGCAAGGGAAGGGTCACCGATGAACACGAAGTGCAGGTCGGCGCTGGGGATGCCATCTGCTTCGAGTCGGCTCATGGCGATCGACTCGGCGGTGGCGCTTTGCGAGTATCCGAAGATCGTCAGCGGGTCCGAGGCGCTGAAAGTGCCTGGATTGGCGGTGAATTCGTTCTCCACGGCGAGAACGACGTCGTCCGCGGCCGTCAGACTACTCGGGCCCTGCTGGATCAGTTCGGGCGTCGTCAGCACCTGCAAAGGCGCGGCGCACGGGTCGGTTCCGATCATGTCGCAGACCGTCGAGGAGGTCGCGCCACCGTCGAAACCCAGCGGGTTCAGAAACAGATTCTCGGCGGCCTGTGCGAAGGCGGTCGACGGGGTCGGCTCGGTGGTTCCACCGAGGATGATCGCCGTGTCGCTCCCAGAAAGCGGGTCGTCCGCGTAGGCCGCGGGATTGCTCAGTGCACTGGCGACGCCAACGAACAGGCCAATTGCGGCGAACTTCTTATATCCGTTCAACGCTGGGCTCCTTCGCTGTCACCGTGCGCCGCCCGCACTGGGATCGGCGTCTTCGCATCTTCTTAGCCGAAGTTAATCTTGATTACAGCAATTCCGGCGGATCGGGTGTTTTCAGCGGCTAGTTGATCGGCGCGTTGATCCAGCGAAGGTCGTCGATGATGCCGCGGGCGGCGATCAGCCCCTCACCGGTCTGCCATATCTCGTTGTTGACCACGAAAACTCGGTTGTCGCGGGTGGCCGCGAGCCTTCGCCAGGAGTCGCTGTCGAAGATGGTGGGCGCGCGGTCTTTGGCGGCCGGCGAGTCGAACGACACGTACACGACGTCCGCGTCGGCCTTGGAGAAGTCCGCGTTGTTCGCCAGGTCGGTGTCGGCGCTGCCCACCTCGATGTAGGGCTTGTCGCTAAACCGTTGCGCCGCAGGGCGATCAACGCCGATCGTGGTCAACACGCTGGCCGGGAAGTTGTCGGTTCCGTAGATCCGGATGGCGTTCTCGGTGAACTGCACGACGGCTGCCTGGTAGTGGTCGGCATCATGCGCGGCGCCGTCGTCGTGTGCCTTCGTGGTGAAGTGGTCGATCACATCGCCCGCGGCACCGGCGCGCGCGGTCGCCTCGCCAACCCCGCGAAAGTTGTTCTGCCAGGCCGCGCCGGGCGACCCGGTGAACACCGTCGGCGCGATGGCGGCCAGTGCCGGATACAGCTTCGGCGTCAGGGCCTGCGAGCCGAGGATCAAGTCCGGCTTGGCGGCCTTGATCGCGGTCAGGTCGGGGCTGTTGCGGGTGCCGACGCCCGGCAGCTTGTGCACGACCGTGCCCAGATACGACGGCTGATCCGACGACCCGTCCGGCAGTGCGGCTCCGACAATCCGCGACTGCAGGCCCAGCGCGCACAGAGCGTCGAGCTGGTCGCCGGAGAGCACGACGATGCGCTGCGGATCGTCGGGAACCTCGGCAGTGTCCGGTTCGACCCCGGCCGCGTTGTGGGCGGTCCGCGTCGCCGGCCCGGCATCCGGGCCGGCCGGTTCCGGTGCACACGACTCGTCGGGCCGACGCTGGTTGCCCAACACGCCCGCCCCAGCGATCTGGGTCGTGCTGGTGATCACCGACGTCGGTGGCGCTCCGCTTCCCCCGCGCGATCCGGAGGTGCAGCCGCTGCATATGGCGGCCGCAATTGCTGCCGCGGCGGCCGCGGCCAACGCGGGTCGCATACCCCTGAGCAGCACGGTCCGACGTTAACATCTGGCCAGCTGAGACCGACTCCGCCAGCACGCCTCGGCGGCCGGCAAAAGTGTTCACCGGGTTATTACGACAGTTTGTAGGACCTGTCCGTCGCGGCGCCCACTCGAACGCTAGACTCAAAAGCCACTGATCCCAGTTGCCCTGCTCGACGTTTGGAGGAGCTCTTGACTGCCGAAGCGCCCCCGCTGGGAGAACTCGAGGCTAGTCGTCCCTACCCGCCGCGAACAGGCCCTAAAGGCAACCTGATCTACCGGCTGATCACCACCACCGATCACAAGCTGATCGGGATCATGTATGTGGTCACCTGCTTCATCTTCTTCTTCATCGGCGGGCTCCTCGCGCTGCTGATGCGCACCGAATTGGCTGCGCCCGGACTGCAGTTCCTGTCCAACGAGCAGTTCAACCAGCTGTTCACCATGCACGGCACGATCATGCTGCTGTTCTATGCGACGCCGATCGTGTTCGGCTTCGCCAACCTGGTGCTGCCGTTGCAGATCGGGGCGCCGGATGTGGCGTTCCCGCGTCTCAACGCCTTCTCGTTCTGGTTGTTCTTGTTCGGCGCGACGATCAGCATGGCCGGCTTCATTACGCCCGGCGGCGCCGCCGACTTCGGCTGGACCGCCTACACGCCGCTGACCGACGCCATCCACTCGCCGGGCGCCGGCGCCGACCTGTGGATCATGGGCCTGATCGTCGCCGGTCTGGGCACCATCCTGGGCGGGGTCAACATGATCACCACCGTCGTGTGTATGCGGGCGCCGGGTATGACGATGTTCCGGATGCCGATCTTCACCTGGAACATCCTGGTGACGTCCATCCTGGTGCTGCTGGCCTTCCCGTTGCTGACCGCCGCACTGTTCGGACTGGCCGCCGACCGCCACCTGGGCGCGCACATCTACGACTCGTCCAACGGCGGAGTTCTGTTGTGGCAGCACCTGTTCTGGTTCTTCGGACACCCCGAGGTCTACATCGTGGCGTTGCCGTTCTTCGGCATCGTGACCGAGATCTTCCCGGTGTTCTCCCGTAAGCCGATCTTCGGCTACACCACGCTGGTCTACGCGACGCTGTCGATCGCCGCACTGTCGGTCGCGGTGTGGGCGCACCACATGTTCGCCACTGGCGCGGTGCTGCTGCCGTTCTTCTCCTTCATGACCTATCTGATCGCGGTGCCGACCGGAATCAAGTTCTTCAACTGGGTGGGCACGATGTGGAAGGGGCAGTTGACGTTCGAGACGCCGATGCTGTTCTCGATCGGCTTCATGATCACGTTCCTTTTGGGTGGCCTGACCGGTGTGCTGCTGGCCAGCCCGCCGCTGGACTTCCACGTCACCGACAGCTACTTCGTGGTCGCGCACTTCCACTACGTCCTCTTCGGCACCATCGTGTTCGCCACCTTCGCCGGCACCTACTTCTGGTTCCCGAAGATGACCGGCCGACTGCTCGACGAGCGGCTGGGCAAGCTGCACTTCTGGTTGACGTTCATCGGTTTCCACACGACGTTCCTGATCCAGCACTGGCTGGGCGACCTCGGGATGCCGCGTCGCTACGCGGATTATCTGCCCACCGACGGGTTCCAGCCCTACAACGTCGTGTCGACGATCGGCGCGTTCATCCTTGGCGTGTCGATGATTCCGTTCGTCTGGAACGTCTTCAAGAGCTGGCGCTACGGCGAGGTGGTCACGGTCGACGACCCGTGGGGATACGGCAACTCGCTGGAGTGGGCGACCAGTTGCCCGCCGCCGCGGCACAACTTCACCGAGCTGCCCCGGATCCGTTCGGAGCGGCCGGCATTCGAGCTGCATTACCCGCACATGGTCGAGCGACTGCGCGCCGAGGCGCACGTGGGCCGGTCCCACGGCCCGTCGGACGGCGACGTCACCCGAGCCGACGACGTCAGCGTCCGCACGTAATGGCCGCTAGCGGCGGCAATTTGGGGTGAGTACGCCCCGCAAGGTGTCGGCGTTGATCACCGTCACCGGTCGCGACAAGCCAGGCGTGACGTCGGCGCTCTTCGAAGTTCTTTCGGGGCACGAGGTTGAGCTGCTCAACGTCGAACAGGTGGTGATCCGGAACCGGCTGACGCTCGGCGTGCTGGTGTCGGCGCCGCCGGACGTCGCCGAAGGCACGGCGTTACGCGATCAAGTCGAAGCGGCGATCCATGCCGTCGGCCTCGACGTCACCATCGAGCGCAGCGACGATCTGCCGGTCATCCGGGACCCCTCGACGCACACGATCATGGTGCTGGGCAGGCCGATCACTGCGGAAGCGTTCGGCAGGGTCGCCCATGAGGTGGCCGCCCTGGGGGTCAACATCGACCTCATCCGCGGCGTCTCGGACTATCCGGTCACCGGCCTGGAACTGCGGGTGTCCGTGCCGCCGGGTGTCGGCGCACGGCTGCAGGAGGTGCTGACCCGGGTGGCCGCCGACGTCGGCGTCGACGTGGCGCTGGAGGACTACAGCATCGCGCGGCGCGCCAAACGGCTCATCGTGTTCGACGTCGACTCGACGCTGATCCAGCAGGAAGTCATCGAGATGCTCGCCGCCCGCGCGGGCGCGCTGGACGCGGTTGCCGCGATCACTGAGGCTGCGATGCGCGGTGAACTCGACTTCGCCGAATCGCTGCATCAGCGCGTCGGCACACTGGCGGGCCTGCCCGCCGAAGTGCTCGACGAGGTCGCCGAAGCCGTGGAGCTGACCCCCGGCGCGCGGACCACAATCCGCACGCTGCGCCGGCTGGGCTACCACGTGGGCGTGGTCTCCGGCGGATTCCGGCAGGTTATCGAGCCGTTGGCGCACGAGCTGATGCTGGACTTCGTTGCGGCCAACGAGCTCGAGGTCGTCGACGGCAAACTCACCGGGCGGGTCATCGGTCAGATCGTCGATCGCGCGGGTAAAGCCAAGGCGCTGAGGGATTTTGCTCATCAGGTCGGGGTGCCGATGGCGCAGACGGTCGCCGTCGGTGACGGAGCCAACGACATCGACATGCTGGCCGCGGCCGGCCTGGGTGTGGCGTTCAACGCGAAACCCGCGCTGCGGGAAGTCGCCGATGCGTCGCTGAGCCACCCCTACCTGGACACGGTGCTGTTTCTGCTCGGTGTGACGCGTGGCGAGATCGAGGCCGCCGACGCGCTCGACGGCGTGGTACGCCGCGTCGACATCCCGCCGGACGGGTAGCGATTGCAAGCGCGGCGAAGCCGGGCGCCGGGGTCGCCGCGCAGCCGAACCGACCGCGCGACCCGACAACCGTGATGGCGTCGCGGTACGGCACGATGGGCGGGTGGCCGAAACCGGGAGCGAGGCGGTCGACCCCGACCTGTTGATCGACTTCACCGATGTGTCGCTGCGCCGCGACGGCCACACCCTGGTCGGGCCGGTGACCTGGTCGGTCGAGCTCGACGAACGCTGGGTGATCATCGGGGCCAACGGCGCCGGCAAGACGTCGTTGCTGCGTATCGCCGCGGCTGCCGAACATCCCTCGTCGGGGGTCGCCTATGTGTTGGGCGAGCGACTCGGCCGGGTCGACATGTCCGAGCTGCGCTCGCGAGTGGGTTTGAGTTCTTCGGCGCTGGCGCAACGGATTCCGGGCAATGAGGTGGTGCGCGACCTGGTGGTCTCGGCCGGCTACGCGGTGCTGGGCCGCTGGCGGGAACGCTACGAGGACGTCGACTACCGCCGGGCAATCGACATGCTGGAAAGCCTGGGCGCCGAGCACCTGGCCGACCGTACCTACGAAACCCTGTCGGAGGGTGAGCGCAAGCGGATCCTGATCGCACGGGCGTTGATGACCGACCCTGAATTGCTGCTGCTTGATGAACCCGCGGCCGGTCTCGACTTGGGCGGGCGCGAGGAACTGGTTTCGCGGCTGGCCGATCTGGCCGCCGATCCCGACGCGCCGGCGCTGGTCCTGGTCACCCATCACGTCGAGGAGATTCCGCCCGGTTTCAGCCACTGCATGCTGTTGTCCGAAGGACAGGTCGTCGCGGCAGGTTTGCTGTCCGACGTGCTGACCGGAGACAATCTGTCCGCGGCGTTCGGCCAGTCGATTGCGGTCGACGTCATCGACGGGCGGTACTTCGCCCGGCGCATGCGTAGCCGCGCGGCCCATCGGAGGCGCTCATGATTGACGACTCGTATGTCCCGCTGCCGGCCCGGCCGGCCGCGACCGTGATGCTGGTGCGCGATACCGCCGACGGCATAGCGCTCTTCCTGATGCGGCGCCACGCCGCAATGGAATTCGCCGCGGGAACGGTGGTGTTCCCCGGCGGCGGCGTCGACGACCGCGACCGCAACGCCGACATCGCCTGGGCGGGACCGCCACCGGCGTGGTGGGCGCAGCGCTTCGGCACCGACGACGAGCTGGCCGAGGCGCTGGTGTGCGCCGCCGCGCGCGAGACCTTCGAGGAGTGCGGTGTGCTGTTCGCCGGCCCGGCCGACGACCCGGCCGCCATCGTCGGCGACGCATCGGTCTACCGCGAATCCCGTCAGGCCTTGGCCGACCGTACGCTGTCGTTCGCCGACTTTCTCCGCCGCGAAAACCTGGTCCTGCGGGCCGATCTGCTGCGGCCGTGGGCCAACTGGGTGACGCCCGAAAACGAGCGCACCCGTCGTTACGACACCTACTTCTTCGTCGGGGCGCTGCCGGAAGGTCAGCGTGCCGATGGCGACAACACCGAATCCGACCGGGCGGAGTGGGCGACGCCGCGGGCCGCCATCGCCGAGTTCGAAGCCGGCCGCTGCTTCCTGCTGCCGCCGACCTGGACTCAGCTGGACTCGCTGAACGGTCACACGGTTGCCGACGTGCTGGCCGTCGAACGTCAGATCGTGACGGTGCAACCGAACCTCGAAATCGACGGTGACAACTGGATTTTCGAGTTCTTCGACTCCGACCGGTATCACCAAGCCCGCAAAGCCGGCGGATTGGGGTGGCGGATTTGAGCGAGTTTGTCAGCGTCCGCCTCGGAACACACCATCCGGGCGTGGGGACTTTGGCGCTGTCGCGGCCGCCGACCAACGCCATGACCCGGCAGGTCTATCGGGAGATGGAGCAGGCCGCCGCCGAGGTCAGCAACCGCGAAGACATCGCCGCCGTCGTCCTCTTCGGCGGCCACGAGATCTTCTCCGCGGGCGACGACGTTCCCCAGCTGCGAACCTTGACCACGTCCGAGGTCGACAGCTGGGTGCGCGTGCACCGCGCCGCCGTCGACGCCGTCGCGGCGATCCCGAAACCGACGGTCGCCGCGATCACGGGATACGCGCTGGGCGCCGGTTTGGGGCTTGCGCTGGCCGCCGACTGGCGGGTGAGCGGTGACAATGTGCGGTTCGGCGCGACGGAGATACTGGCCGGCCTGGTACCTGGCGGCGACGGCATGGCGCGGTTGGCTCGCACCGTCGGGGCCAGTCGCGCGAAGGAGTTGGTCTACAGCGGCCGGTTCTTCGACGCTGAAGAGGCCCTGGAACTGGGCCTGATCGACGAGATGGTGGCTCCGGACGGCGTGTATGACGCCGCTGCGGCCTGGGCAAGCCGCTTCGTCGACGGGCCCCGGTCGGCGTTCGCCGCGGCCAAGGCCGGCATCGACGGCGTCTGCGCGCTGCCGCCGGCCGAGCGTTGGGATGCCGAGCGGCGCCGCTACCTCGACGTCTTCGCCGACAGCTCGGCGCGGCCGGCAGCCCAGTCGACTTAAAACGATCTGAGAAAAGCCTTTACATAGGGTGAGAGCCGCTCGGTACTATGAGCTGGCTCACATCGGGGTCGAGGCGCGCGGAGGTCGATTTGATCTTCAGGACAAACCGGCGCAGTCGCGCTGTCGGTGTCGGTGCAGTGTTTGCGGCGTTCGCGATGGTCAGCCCACCAACTGCGCGCGCCGACGACTTCGGTCTCGGCGACCTGATCAGCGACCTCGTTTCGAGTGCTACTTCTGCCGAAGTCGGCTCCCAGGCAGTCGATCAGGCGCTGGCCGCCAGTGCATCTGGCGCGGAAACGTTGTCTGCGGCAGGGCTTTTCCAGCAATACATCTACGAGCCGCTGCACGCCAGCGTGGAGGGCTGGATCAACAGCTCGTTCGGCGAGCAAGTCGACAACGCCCTCAACACGGCGTCCGGGCAGTTCTTGATCGGCAATGGCGCCGACGGCACGGGGCAGCTAGACCCCAATGGCGGCGACGGCGGGTTGTGGTTCGGCGACGGCGGCAACGGCTGGGACAGCGATCAACCCGGCTTCGCGGGCGGTTCCGGCGGCGACGCGGTCGGCTTCTTCGGTAACGGCGGGGACGGGGGAATGGGCGGTGCGGGCGCCGCCGGCGGCGACGGCGGCGATGGCGGCTCGCTGTTCGGCATCGGCGGCGACGGTGGCAACGCCGGCGCGGGCGCCACGGCGGCGGGCCTGCCTGCCCTGGGCGGAGCCGGGGGCAATGCCGGTGTGTTCGGCGAGCACGGCGCCGTCGGCGACTATGGAACTCTGCCGGCGGGTCTCACCCAAGCGGCCCCCGACGGGTCGCTGCTGTCGCTCGGGACTTCCGGCAGCTTCCTCACCAACAGCGACGGACAAGTCGTCACCCTGCATGGGCTCAACGAGGTGTACAAGATTGCGCCCGGTGACCCCTTGGCCAGCGGGTTCAACGACGACGATGCGGCGTTCCTGGCCGAGAACGGTTTCAACGCGGTCCGGGTGGGCGTGATCTGGTCCGACCTGGAGCCCGAGCCCGGCGTCTTCGACGCCACATACCTGAACTCGATTGAGCAGACCGTCCAAACCCTGGGCAGCCACGGGATCTACAGCATCATCGACTTCCATCAGGACGCCTACAGCACCGCGTTCGGCGGCGAAGGGGCGCCGGACTGGGCGGTGCAGACCAACGGGGTGGCCAACCCCTCGCTGCCCTTCCCGTACAACGAGTTCTTCAATCCCGCAGAGCAGCAGGCCTGGGAGTCGTTCTGGTCGAACTCCGACGCCCCGAACGGAATTGGTCTCGAGAACAACTACAGCCAGATGTTGGAGTACGTAGCCAATGCCTTCAACGGCAATCCCAACGTGGCTGGATTCGAGCT
>DASXJI010000382.1:0-2732 GCA_036497495.1 Mycobacterium sp. | reverse complement strand
CAGATCGACGTCACCAAGGAAGTCCTTGCGGCGCTGGGCATTACGGTACTCGCCGAACCCGGGTTCGAAGCCGACGACCTGATCGCGACGCTGACCACGCAGGCCGAAAAAGAGGGTTACCAAGTGCTGGTGGTCACCGGCGACCGCGATTCGCTGCAGCTGGTCAGCGACGAGGTCACCGTGCTCTATCCGCGTAAAGGCGTCAGCGAGCTGACCCGGTTCACACCGGAGGCCGTGGTCGAGAAATACGGCCTGACCCCTGAGCAGTACCCAGACTTCGCTGCCCTGCGTGGGGACCCGAGCGACAACCTGCCCGGCATCCCGGGAGTGGGCGAGAAGACCGCCTCGAAGTGGATCAGCGAGTACGGGTCGCTGCAGGCGCTGGTCGACAACGTGGACTCGGTGCGCGGCAAGGTCGGTGACGCGTTGCGCGCGAATCTGGCCAGCGTGGTACTGAACCGCGAGCTCACCGACCTGGTCCGCGATGTGCCGCTGGCGCAGACGCCGGACACCCTGCGGATGCAGCCGTGGGACCGTGACCAGATCCACCAGTTGTTCGACCAACTGGAGTTCCGGGTGCTGCGCGACCGGCTGTTCGACACGCTGGCCGCCGTCGAGCCGGAGGTCGACGAGGGATTCGACATCCGCGGGGGAGCGCTGGAGCCCGGCACGATCGGGCAATGGCTGGCCGATCACCTCGCCGACGGCCGTCGGGCCGGCCTCGCGGTGGTTGGCACGCATCTGCCCTACGGCGGCGATGCGACCGCGCTGGCGATCGCGGCCGCCGACGGCGACGGGGCCTTCATCGACACCACGACCCTGACACCCGAGGACGATTCGGCGCTGGCGGCGTGGCTTGCCGACCCCAACCGGCCAAAAGCCTTGCACGAGGCCAAGTTGGCGATCCATGATCTGGCCGGGCGCGGCTGGACGCTGAACGGTGTCAGCTCCGATACCGCGCTGGCGGCTTACCTGGTCCGCCCCGGACAGCGCAGCTTCACGCTTGACGACCTGTCACTGCGCTACCTGCGCCGCGAGCTGCGCGCGGAAACATCGGAGCAGCAGCAACTTTCACTCCTCGATGACGATGAGGGCATCGACGAGCAGGCCGTGCAGACCGCGGTGCTGCGCGCTCGCGCCGTCGTCGACCTCGCCGCCGCGCTGGACACCGAATTGTCCCGCATCGACTCCACGTCCTTGCTGGCCGAAATGGAGCTGCCGGTGCAACGGGTACTGGCGGGCCTGGAGGCAGTCGGCATCGCAGTGGGCCTGGACCAGTTGAGTTCGCTGCAAAGCCAATTCGGCGACCAGATCCGCGATGCCGCCGAAGCGGCGTACGCCGTGATCGGCAAGCAGATCAACCTGGGCTCGCCAAAACAGCTTCAGGTAGTGCTGTTTGACGAGCTGGCGATGCCGAAGACCAAACGGACCAAGACCGGATACACCACCGACGCAGACGCGCTCCAAACGCTGTTCGACAAGACGGGGCATCCGTTCCTGCAGCACCTGCTCGCACACCGCGACGTCACCCGGTTGAAGGTGACCGTCGACGGGCTGCTGAATTCCGTTGCCGGCGATGGGCGTATCCACACCACGTTCAACCAGACGATCGCGGCGACCGGCCGGTTGTCATCCACCGAGCCCAACCTGCAGAACATCCCGATCCGCACCGACGCCGGCCGCCAGATCCGCGATGCGTTTGTTGTCGATAGCGGTGCCGGCGGCAAATACATCGAGCTGATGACCGCCGACTACAGCCAGATCGAGATGCGGATCATGGCGCACCTGTCCGGCGACGAAGGCCTGATCGAAGCCTTCAACACCGGCGAGGATCTGCACTCGTTCGTGGCGTCGCGGGCATTCGGCGTGCCGATCGAAGAGGTGACCGGCGAGTTGCGGCGCCGGGTCAAGGCGATGTCGTACGGGCTGGCCTACGGCTTGAGCGCGTACGGCCTGGCGGCTCAGCTGAAGATTTCCACCGAAGAAGCCAAAGTCCAGATGGATCAGTACTTCGCCCGGTTCGGCGGTGTACGCGACTACCTGATGGCCGTTGTCGAGCAGGCTCGCAAGGACGGCTACACCTCGACGGTCCTGGGTCGACGCCGCTACCTGCCCGAATTGGACAGCACCAATCGGCAGGTGCGTGAGGCCGCCGAGCGGGCAGCGCTCAACGCGCCAATCCAGGGCTCCGCGGCCGACATCATCAAGGTCGCAATGATCGGGGTCGACGCAGCTCTCACCGCGGCGGGGCTGAACTCGCGGATGTTGCTGCAGGTTCATGACGAACTTTTGTTCGAAGTCGCCGACGGTGAACGCGAGCAGCTCGAGGCCTTGGTGCGCGACAAGATGGGCGGCGCATACCCGCTTGACGTGCCGTTGGAGGTGTCGGTCGGTTACGGCCCCAGCTGGGACACCGCCGCCCACTAGCGACCAACCGCCGGTCGATCGCGAGAAATTCGGAGGTTTCTTCACGACGCCGGTGAGCCGAGTTTGGCCAGCGTGTGCCTAGTCGAGTAGCCTTGGCAGGTAGTTCGGCGGCGATTCTGAGCGCGCAGCGCAATGGAAAGCCGGACGATCGAATTGAATCCAGCTTTGTCCCTACGACCTCAACCTGTCCGGAGCAACCCAACAATATGCCGAGTCCCACCGTCACCTCGCCGCAAGTAGCCGTCAACGACATTGGCTCGAGCGAGGATTTTCTCGCCGCCATCGACAAAACAATCAAGTACTTC
>DASXJI010000381.1:0-2524 GCA_036497495.1 Mycobacterium sp. | reverse complement strand
GTGTGCGCACCACCGAGAACCGGGGGAATGCCTCGTCGCTCAGCACCACCCACCACCAGCGGTGCGGGAATTTCGATCTCCGGTTGTAGGGCGGGGCATGCGCGGCCAGCATCCGCAGCTCACGGACGCCGGCTTCGAGCGCGTGCGCGCATTCGACGTGCTCGACCGAACCGGCCAACGTGACCATCTCTTTGATCCGGGTGCGCTGATCTGAGCCGTTGAAGTACTGACTTACCCTGCGCCGCAGATTAATTGCGGTACCGACGTAGAGCACCTCGTTGGCCGGGCCGTGAAATAGATACACCCCGGGACGGCGTGGCAAGCCCTCGGCGAGCACTCGTTTGCGCCGCTGCGCCGGTGACACATTGGGCAGGTAGGACCGCAGCTCGGCATACGTGTGCACGCCCTGGTTGCCGACCCGTTCGATGAGCGCGTGCAGCACCTCGACGGTGGCCCGCGCGTCGTCGAGGGCCCGGTGGGTTGGCTCGCTGGCGACGGCGAACAGCCGCGCCAGTGCGGCCAGCCGCACGCTCGGCGCCTCTTCGCGGCTGAGCACCCGCCGGGCCAGCTGGACCGTGCACAGTGTCTGCGGCCGCGACCACCGGACTCCGCATTGATCGGCGGCGGCCCGCAGGAACCCCATGTCGAACCTGGCGTTGTGGGCGACCATCACGGCGCCGTGGGCGAACTCGAGAAACATCGGCAGCACCGCGGCAATGGCCGGCGCGTCGCACACCATCGCCGTGGTGATGCCGGTCAGCTGGACGATCTGCGGCGGGATGCTGCGCTGCGGGTCGACCAGGGTGGCGAACTCGCCCAGCACCACGCCGCCGCGGACTTTGACCGCGCCGATCTCGGTGATCGCGTCGGCAACCTTCCCGTCGACGGCTGTCATTCGACCGCCGGTGGTCTCCAGGTCGACAACGACGAAAGTGGTTTCGCGCAGCGATATTTCAGCAACCCCGTCGAGGTCGGGGAGGCTCAGCTGCTCGGCAGCGGGCGCGCCCATGGCGGCGACATTAATCACTCGCACCGACACGGCCAGGGTTTCGCCGCGGCGCGTCGCGGCGAGAGGGCCACGCGGCCGCCGAAGGGTGCACACCAAAACTTGTCGGTACCCGCGGATAGCGTCGCGGGAAGACCGATGAGCAAGACGGGAGGACCAACCAGATGGCGCATGACAGTGAGCCTGATTGGGCGGCGGCAGCTCCGCCCGATTCGACAGAACCCGTGGTCATCGACTGCGACGACTGCGCGGTGCGCGGTCCCGGCTGTCGTGACTGCGTGGTCAGCGTGATACTCGGGGTACCGGAAACTTTGCTGGCAGATGAGCGGGCCGCGTTGGAGGTACTCGCCGACGCGGGATTGGCACCCAGACTGCGTTTGGTGCCCATTCATCGTCAGCGGCCCGGGGTCGCCTAACGCCGTTAGTCTGAAATCTTGCTGTTTTCTTAACAACTCAGAGTTGGACAAGCTCGACGGCGTTTCGTAACCTATCTGAGACCTAAAGCAGATTCGGCTGTTACGCCAGCGGGTTTTAAGGAAACAAACTGTTGCGCACAAAGCTAAACGGCGAACGTGTGTCTTTGCGCGTCGCTATGCGCTTTGCCGTCCTAGCGCTGGCCGGACTAGTTGCGCTGTCCGGGATGGCCGCCAGCAATGTGCTGGCCGACCCCGCCAACGACGCGATGGCAAAGCTCAACGAGTTGTCCCGGCAAGCCGAGCAGACCACTGAAGCGATGCACAGCGCGCAGCTCGATCTCAACAACAAGCTGGCTGCGCAGCGGACCGCAGAGAAGAAGCACAACGACGACGAGGCCGCTGCGGACGCCGCGAGAGCGCGACTGGCTACCTACCAGACCGACGTCGACAAGTTTGCGGCGGCCATGTACATGGGCGGCCGTACCGACGGCATGAACGCCATCATGACCGCCGAGTCGCCGCAGCAGTTGATCGGCAAGCTGGCCGTGCAGCGGGTGATCTCCACGGCGATGCTCACCCAAATGGCCGCCTACCGCGCCACCCGCGAGGAGGCCGCCAAAGCCGAGAAGGAATCCGCGAAATCGGCTGCCGACGCCAAGACCGCGGCCGAGCAGGCAACCGCGGTGCGCGCGAGCTTGCAGTCCAAGCAGAGCCGGTTGCAGCTGCAGATCGGCATCGTCAAGTCGCAGTACCTGGCGCTGAGCCCGCCCGAGCGCACCGCGCTGGCCGCGCCCGGACCGGTCCCGCCGGCTGCCGTGGCTGCCGCAGCCCCAGCACCTGAAGCATTGGCGCCGGGCGGTGGGCCGGGTGCTCCCGGACCCGGCGCCGGACCTGGCTCCGGCCAGGGTGCGATCGCCGTCCAGGCCGCCCTCACTCGCGTCGGTGACCCCTACTCCTGGGGTGGCGCCGCGCCGGGCGGATTCGACTGCTCGGGCCTGGTGATGTGGGCGTTCCAGCAGGCCGGCATCGCGCTGCCGCACTCCAGCCAGGCGCTGGCGCACGGTGGACAGCCGGTGTCGCTGTCCGATCTGCAGCCGGGTGA
>DASXJI010000380.1:0-7499 GCA_036497495.1 Mycobacterium sp. | reverse complement strand
CGACAGGGAAGGGCCGGGCACGATGGGCAGTGCGGTGGAAGCCAGCACTGAACGCCTTCTCGATCACCTTCGCTGACCGCTTCCCGGCAGCCGAGACCTACTGATGGAAACCGCCGGAAACACCGTTAGCGAGATAGACCCGATCAGCCACCGCGATCAGCAGCCGGGCCTTGGGAGACACGCTCGGAGGTAGCGCTGTGCGTTGTCTGCGGTCGGCGTGGACAGGGCGCGCGTCAGTAGCCGCCGCCGGTGTTCGAACCACCGTTCGCCGGCGGCGTGGATGACGGTGCCATCGGCGGCGGTGGGGACGCTGCGCTCAAGGTGGTGATCTGATTGCCGGACGGCGCGACCAGATACCAGGGTGCACCGAATGCGTTGCTGCCTTCGCCCGTGGTCTGTCCAGGTGCCTTGTCGCCGGCGAAGGAGTACAGCGGATGTCCAGCGTAGGTGACCTGAGTGGTGCTGTCCGACCGGCTGATCGTCCCGAGATCGCTCGCCGTGGTGCCTTTGCCTGCGGTGGGAGTTCCTGTGACCGTCAACGGTGGCCATGCGCTCGCGCAGGCACCGGAGCACATCGACATCGTCTTGGTGTCCGGGACCCACAGGTAGAGCGCGCGACCAGAGCTGTCGGTTAGGAAGGACCTGCCGTTGCTGGTGCCCACGTCCACCGTCGAGGCCGATGAGTTGCCATGCGCGGCGCGTACGGATGAGTGTGAGGAGGCAGGTGGCGCCGCCGGCGACGAGCTCGAGCCCCCAGAGCTGCACGCTGCCGCGACAACGCCGGCCGCCGCGAGCGGTGCGCCCACCTTGAGAGCCAGCGAGACCTTGCTTGATGCGAGTCCAATATTCATTTGCTGTGCCTTTCCTTCCGGCCGAATAGTGAGCGCTAGGCGAATACCTTGCGCCCCCTAATACGCCGTCGGTGTCAAGGCAGTTCGGTCCGCGCGCGATGTCACACATCACCGGATGGTGATTCATATCGGTTGCGGGAATTGGGCCATCTGGACGCGGTGGTCAGCGTCACCTGAACCCGTGCCACCCGCACGGCGTACCTGTGAGCATGCGCAACTTGATGATCGACACGTCGCGAGGGCTGGCCGCAGCCGGCGTACTTCTGGCGGCGGTAGTCCATCTTGATCTGTGGGTACAGGGCTTTCGTTCGATCTCCACCGTCGGGCCCCTGTTCATGCTCGACTTCATTGCCGGAATGATCATTGGTGTCGGCGTCCTCGTTTGGCGCCATTGGCTCCCGGCTGTGGCCGCTGCGGGATTCGGAGCAGCGACCGTGGTCGCGTTCTGGATCTCGGTCGTGCATGGGCTGTTCGGGGTGAAAGAGACGCCTACCGGGTCCTCGGAAATAGTCGCTCAAGTAGCGGAGTACGCCGCCGTTGCGTTCGGACTCGCGGCTGCAGTCATGTTGATCTGGGAGCCCCGGTTGCACGCGCATTCTCTGTCGCGCCCCGCACCTACGCGGCGCCGACACCTGACCTTCGCGTCGCACACCGACCTTCGGCGATAGCCGCGCGGGGCAACAAGCAGTGCTTACCAAGACGGCTACGGTGAGTGCAGGAGCGATGCTGTCGCCTCGAGAAAGCGAGCCCACCCAAATTCCGCTGGCCGACCGGACGCGAATCCCAAGTCCGGGATCGCTCAGACGAGTGCATTAGTAAAGAACTCACAGCACGCGTCCATTGTTCGACGCAAGATTTGACGCGCTTCGCCCGCCCATTCCGAGCGGCCATGGCACGCCCACGCCGGCCGGCGACAGAGCGCCGCTGATGCCCACCTCACCCCCGTACTCGGCCGCCCCAACCTGCGCGTCGTGACCGACGCACTGGTGCACCGGGTGAGGTTGCACGCCGCGCGCTGCATCGGCGTGGAGTACAGCGTCGGCAGCGAGGTGTTCGCAGCGGACTCCTCCGGCGAAGTCGAACTGACCGCCGGTACCGTCGGCTCCGCCCAACTGCTGATGCACTCCGGCATCGGCCCGCAGCCCCACTTGCACGAGATGGCCCTCGATGTCGTCGTACCAATGCGGAGGTCGATGGGCCAGACCTCGTGAGGACACTCTTCCCGGCCCGGACATGGGTGCCGGATACACGATCGTGGTCGCACTCATGCGTCCTGATAGTCGGGGCTCAGTCCGGTTGGCCGACGCTGCGCCAGGCACGGCACCGGTGATCGACCCGAACTATTACACCGAACCCGGCGACCTCGATGCCGTAGCCGCTGGCCTCCAGGCGACCCGCGAGATCGGCGAAGCGTCCGCTCTGGACCGGTGGCGCGCCGAGGAGGTATTGCCCGGCGCCGAGGTCAAGACCGATGAGAACATGCGCGACTACGCGCGGAGGAATCTGCGCAGCTACTCCCACTACGCCGGCATCTGCCGGATCGGTGTCGCTGACGACGGCGTCGTGGACACCGAACTGCGCGTGCTCGGCATCGACGGACTCCGAGTGGCAGACGCCTCCGTCATGCCCGCACCCATCTCCGCGAACACCAACGCGACGGTCTACGCGATAGCCGAACGTGCGGCGGCACTCATCCGCGGAAAGCCACACCCGCCCGGACCGCCCAGCATGACACCGCGGCCGGCCCGGGCGCGGGACCCGCTGCTCTCAAACTGGGGCCGGTTCGTGCTGGCCGGCCACTCTGGCGAGTTCGACCCGGGAGGAGATTTCCAGTTTGGTGAAGGTGTGCCGGAGGTGGGATGAGACGGTGTGCGGGGATAGGAACAGCCGTTCGCCGATTTGGCGGTTGGTCAGGCCGCGCGCAGCAAGCCGGGCGACCCGCAACTCGGATTCGGTTAGCCCGCCCCAGCCTGCCCTGCGCCGTTGAGGGCGGATGCGACGGCGAACGCCGAGGTCGCGCAGCCGTCTCCGCGTCCGGGCAGCGTCCTGCGTCGCGCCGACGCGCACATAGATCTCCAAGGCCTCGTCGAGGCATTGCACGGCGCTGCCGTGGCGAGCGTCGGTCGCGGCATGCGAGCCGGCGTCCTCCAGCGCGGACGCCAGCGCGAGAGGACGCACCCCGGAGCGGTACCGTTCCACCGCGGCTGCCAGCATGTCGGCATTGCCGTCGAGCAACCCTCGGGCGTGGGCCGCGATGCCGGCCATGGTCGCGATGGTGGGGTGGCTGGCGGCGCGCCGCTCGGCTCGTTCCACGGTGTCCAGTGCACGTGCAGGGTCTCCCGCTGCGAGGGCTATCCGGACGAACTGGGTGTCGTCGGTGATGTCGCGCGGCAGGCTGGGCAGGGTGATCCGGCCATCGTCACCGACCGTCACATAACTAAGCGCCCGCGCCGGTTCGCCCCGGACTGCAGCCTCCAGCGCACGCAGCCAGATGAGAGACTCTCGCATGCTGGGAAGCCGCTCATCGACTCGCTCCGCCCCGAGCTCGTAGGCCGTCGCCACGAGGCGGTCATCGCCCGTGTGCAGCCCGATCCGGCCGAGGGTGAGCAGACCGGCGGCGTTGGCCACGTTCGCCCCGCCGACATCGGCCATCGCCAACGCGGCGTCCAAATTCGCCCGGGCATCGTCGAGTCGGCCCGCCTGGAAGAGCAGGCGACCGCGCCAGGCCAGCCAGATGTGCACGGCCCAGGCTCGTCCCGTCCGCTCAGCGGTGGCCAGTCGCAGGCTCGTCTCCTCCAGCGCGACATCGAGGCCGTCCAATATCGCCTGGGCCTCACAACGCCAGGCGGCGGCCACGTCCGAGCCTGGGTCCTCCGGTCCGCGGGATTGCCCCCGCGGGACCGCGTCGATGATCTCGATCGTCCGCTCGTACCGCTCGTCGGCATACTCGAGCACCGCCACTGCGGTGCGCAGCGCCGGTTCCGCGCTCCGCTCGCCGGAATTACCGATGGCATCCTCGGCAAGCCGGGCGACCTGGCGGGCTTCCCGGTAGTGACCGCTGGTTGCCAAGTTGTGGGTCAGCCGAGCCAGGTGCTGGGCACGCAAACCGCCCGGGACGCCGTCGAGCGCGAGTGCCCGCCGATTGTCCTCGGTGCGCTCGCCGGGCGAGCGCGAGAACATCACGGACAGGTTCAGCCGGACCTCCGCCTCCTGCTCCGGCGGCAGGGTCCGCTGGAACTCCCGGGCGGCCAAGGCCGCAGCCTCGTCGGGACGCCCGGCGGCGTGCAGCCGCAGCACCGTCTCCGCGACCAGCTCGCCGCGGTGCGGATCGTCGAGCAGCGCCAACTCCAGGGCGCGTGCGCTGATGTCCGCAGACGCTGCCGGCTGGGTTCCAGCCAGCTCTGCCGCAGCGGCCCGTAGCAGGGTGACTGCGGCCGCATCGCCGGGACGCGCACTAGCAAGGAGCAGCGGCGCAACCTCAGCGGCACTCGCCCCGCTACCGAGTAACACATGTGCCGCGTGCCGCTGCAACGCCGCCAGCATCGACATAGGAATGGTCGCCAGCACGGCCTCGCGGATGAGGTCGTGCCGGAACTCCAATCTGCCGTCCACTTCGGCCACCAGGTCCGCGCCCATCAGTTCCGCAACCGGCCCGAGCAACGCGGGAGGCGAACTGTCCCCGACGAGTGCGAGCTGGTCGACGGAGAACCTGCGCCCGAGCACCGCGGCCACCTGCGCCGCCTCTCGGGCCTCGGTCGAGACGCCATCCAGCCGCACCCGCATGCCCTCCCGAACCCGAGCGGGCAGCAGCTCGTCGAGCAGTTCGGCGCGGCCGTGCTCGACCCGGACCAGGCCCTCCTCCTGCAACCCGTCCAGCAACTCCACGAGCAGGAACGGGTTCCCGCCACTGTGCCCGGCCAACCGCAGCAGGCGGGAATCGACCTCCGCGTCCAGCCGGTCGGCCGTCACCTGGGAGACGGCCGTCGCCGGCAAGGGGCCGAGCAACAACCGCACCGCGCCCGCCTGGAACAACCTGGTCAGCGTGCTGCGCAGGTCGGCGCCGGACGCCGGGGACCGTACCGCCAGCACCCACAGGATGGGCACCGGTGCCAACTGGGGCACCAGCATCCGCAGCGCCAGCAACGTCGCCGCATCAGCCCACTGCACATCGTCGATGACCAGCAGCAGCGGTACGCGTAGCGCCGCCTCTTCTAGCAACGCCTCCAACTCCTGCAACAACCAGTACCGCTGATCTGGTCGTGGATCCAACCCGACCAACCGCTGCGCGCTGAGCAGCGGCGGAGACCCGAAATGAAGCGCCCCCAGCAGGCACGACAGCGGGGCGACCTGATCGGCCTCATCCGCTTCACCCCAGGCCACACGTAGCCCGGATGCCGTGGCGTGGTTGACCGCCTCCGCGAGCAGGCGACTCTTGCCGATACCCGGCGGCCCCTCGACCACCACCGCACCGCCTGTGCCCGCCCGCGCGCTCGCTATCCGTTCAGCAAGCACTGACAACTCGGGCTCGCGGCCGCGTATCCGCCGACTGCCGGCGGCGTTCGCATCCGCGGCACGCTTGGACACAAGCGTGATGGTTCCGGTGCAGCGGACAGCGGTCAAGCGCGGCCCGATTCAGAAGCGCGCACCCCGAGCGGGGTGTCCACGTCGCATAAGCGACCTCGCCGGCCGGTTACGCATCACACATCCGGCGCGTTGAGCCCGCCACAAGCCACTACAGATCAAGCCGGCATGCGATGCGCTGGCCGACACGGCGCAGCCACAGTGAGACAACACCACATCAATGCCGGAGACCAGAAATGATCATGTACGGGAATCCTGGAAGCGCTGTTCTGGCCGGTCGACACGATTCCGACCAATTGCAGGCGCTGCACGATGAGCACGCGCATGCCCTGTTGGTCTACGTTGTCGGGCTGAACGGTGGTGACCGCGGCAAGGCGCAGGACGTTGTGCAGGAGACCTTGTTCCGGGCGTGGCGGAACATGGCTCGGCTCGATGAGAGCGGCGGGTCCGCACGTGGCTGGTTGTTCACCGTGGCCAAGCGCATCGTCATCGACGAGTGGCGTGCAGCGCGCCGCCGGCAGACAGTGGTGATGGACAAAGTTCCTGAACAGGCGGTGGAGGATACGGCGCAGCAAACCGTGGACCGACACCTGGTGCTGAGCGCGCTGCAGACGCTGTCGACCGAGCATCGGCAGGTGCTGTTCGAGTGCTACTTCCGCGATGCGTCGATAGCCGAGGCCGCCACGACCCTTGGCTTGCCCACGGGCACCGTGAAGTCCCGCACCCACTACGCGCTCCACGCACTACGTCGGGCAATGGACGCGCAGGGGGGCGTCGCCGCTGCCGGGCGTAGGCGGACAGCGCGCGCCGCCCAGCCGTAGCCCGCGGACGCGTTTGAAATCGCGGACGTTGCGGGTGGCTTCTCGGCGACCTGCCGGACCAGCACCTCCTCCCGCGCAGCGTCGCCGAGATCCTCGGCCAGATACTGATCGATCGCGGCACGGATGACTTGCGCCATCTCGTCCGCTCGGCCTCAGCCCGCTGGTCCAACCCAGCACGCTGCGCCTCGGTCTAATACACCTGTGTCCGCGTCTAGGACTACAGCACAAACCAACGATCATTCTCGAGCGATAGCGAGCCGTCGGGCGAACGAGCCGCGCCGAACGACGGGTAGGCGCACGCTGGACGCGGCAATTGCGGCCGTGTTGGCTACTGCGGGGTTGCCAAAACCGTGATGTACATCTGACAGCTCACAGTTGACAACCGTTGAACCCATTTCTTCGCGGCAGGGGGAAGTCTGTCGTTTCGTCGAGCGAACTCAGTCTTAGGTTGCGTTGGTGATGGTGAGCGCGGCTTGGATGAGTTTGTGGTGGGCAAGTTCGGCGATGGTGTGGACGCCGAGGGCGTCAGCATGGCCAGACCGGTGGGCCGGGCCAGCGTGCTGGTCACCAACACCGCGGTCCCGTCAGGGCTGAAGCCTTCGGTTTCCCAGCACCTGCGCGACACCCGATTCCCCGACGTGGTGGCAGCCCTAAGCAGCAACCCGACCGCCTGAGGACGGTGTGTAATCGGGTCGTGCGGGGGGCGGCAATCGCTGCGCTGCTGTGCTCAGATCGAATGACGAGAGGCCCCTACCTGACCGCCACGCTGACCCTCGACTTGTTCGAGGTGGTGGTCTTGCCGGTGGTGGGGAAGCGCCGACCGCTGACGGTGGATGTGCTGAGTATCGGCTTACCGGCGGTGATGTCCGCCTTCGCAACCGTATAAGTGATCGTGACCGTCGTGGTCGCACCGGGTGCCAGCGTTCTCGTGGGGTAGTGGAAGGTCGATCGGGTGCCCGTGCCGGAGAAGCTGTCGTTGACCTTGAGGTAGTTCATCTTCAGGTTGCCGTTGTTCGTGACCGCGAACCTGTAGGTGATCTTCTGTCCGGCGCTGCGGACCGATGCCACGTTCGCTTTCTCGGTCAATGACAGTGCCGGGCGCTGTGTGACCGTTGTTCTCGTCGTCGTCGCGGTCGAGGACACGGTGGTTCCCGCCGGGCTCGTGCCGCCGGCGACGGCTGTGCTGGTGATCGCTGTGCCCGCTTCGACGTCGGCCTGGGTCGAGGTGTAGGTCGCGGTGCACGCC
>DASXJI010000379.1:0-26859 GCA_036497495.1 Mycobacterium sp. | reverse complement strand
TCTCTACCGGAGATTCGGTTACCCGGGACGGTGCTACCAGCGACAATCTCAGCCAATTATCATCTCGGCCGGACATTTGTGCTTGTCAACCGACACTATCCGTCACAACGTCTGAGTGGTGGCCTGCGCTTTTCCGGTGGGGTCGGGTGACTGACCCGAGCTCTCGTCGTCTGCCATCCGAAGCGCGCGAGCGACCCGCGACCCCACGTCGTAGGCCACGATTTGGGCGCTCGCGCCTGGGATGCGGCTGATCACCCGGGCCATCTTGTCCGCGGTGCGGTCATGCAGCAGCCGGTCCGCCAGCGGCGAATACATCCGGCGCGGCAACAGGACCGTCACCATGGTGTCCGGGTAATCACGCTTGACCTGCGCGACCAACTGCTGGGCGGCACGGCAGAGGTTTCGATCCTCGCAATCGACCATCCGCAGCTCGGTGTCGTGGCTGAAGCGCGGCCAGCGCACCTGCAACCGCGCGGCCCGCGCCTCGTCCAGGACCATGTGCACGGCGGTCAGCGCGTCGGCCTGCAACCCCCGGGCGTAGCGCAGTGCCTCGACCAGAGCCGGGTCGATGGAATCCACGAACAGGAACACCCGATGCCGCGGGTGTGCGGTGAGGTCAGGACGCTCGGTGCGAGACATCTCCAACACCGACGCTTCCGCGCGATATTGCCTGTTGAGCCGAATCAACGTGTACACCAGCGCGGGAAAGACCACCACGATCAGCCAGGCCCCTTCGGTGAACTTCGCTATCGCGAAGATCAACACCACGAGCGTCGACAAGATCCCGGCCGACAGGTTGATCGCCAGCTTGCGGCGCCAACCGCTGCCGCGATGGGTCAGCTGGTGTTTGGTCATGCCGTATCCGGTCATCGCGAACGCGCTGAACACGCCCATCGCAAACAGCGGCACGAGCGCGTTGACCGAGCCGCCGGTGGTCACCAACAACACCACAGCAAGGACCGCCAGCAAGATGATGGCATTCGAGAAGACCAGCCGGTGGCCGCGTTTCATCAGCGGCCGCGGCAAGAAACTGTCCTCCGCGACAAAGTGCGCCAACGCCGGAAAACCGTTGAAGCTGGTATTGGCGCCGTTGTACAGAATCGCCGCGCTGGCCGCCTGCAGCAAGAAATACAGGACGTTGCCCACCAGCCCGTTGCCGAAGACCGCGCGGCCGATCTCGGACAGCATCGACGGGTATCCCGCGACGTACGGAGTCGCGTGAGTGACGAATGCCAACCACGCCACGCCGGCCAGCAACACCCCCAGAATCCAGGCCATGATTGTCAGCACCCGGCGCGCGTTGCGGCCTTCGGGCTTCCGGAAGAGGTTGACCGTGTTGGAGATTGCCTCCACGCCGGTCAACGACGAACCACCGTTGGCGAACGCCCGGAGGAGCACCAGCACGGTCGCCCCCATCACCAGGCCATTGCCCTGATGCACCGGTACCGCCCCGGCCAAGTGGGCGGGGTCGTACGTCGGCAGTCCCCCGAACACCTCACGCACCACCCCGACCACGACCATCAGTGTGAGCATGCCGATGAACCAGTATGTGGGCACCGCGAATGTCCGGCCGGCTTCGCGCAGGCCACGCAGGTTTGCGAAACTGAAGATCAACACCGAGCCGACGGTGATTTCCAGGCTGTAGGGACCCAGAGCCGGTAGCGCCGAGGCCACCGCCACCGTGCCGGCCGCACACTGGATCGCCACGGTGACGACGTAGTCGATCAACAACGCCGCCGCCGCGACCTGCGCCACCCGTGGCCCGAAATTCTCCCGCGCCACGATGTAGGACCCGCCGGCTCGCGTGTAAGTCATTACGACTTGGCGGTACGATGCCGCGACCAACGCCAGGATCAGCAGGATCACACCGGTCAGCGGCAGCAGCAACACGAACGCGGCCATGCCCGCAGCGGGCAGCAACTCGACCATGATCTGCTCCGGGCCGTAGGCCGTCGATGAAATCGCGTCCGGCGAAAGTGCGCCCAGCGCAACAGGATTCGATAGCTTTTGGTGATGAAGCTCATCAGTGATCATCGGTTTGCCAAGCACGACTCGCTTCCACGCGTCAACGAATGACGGTGCGATCCTGTTATCGGCAGCCGGGACTGTCATCGATTATTCCTAACCGATGACAGCGCTACCCGCCCGGATCCATACGGGTTCCGAACGGCATCCTTACGGGATTTTGACACCCGGCCCACCCCCGCCACCCGTCGCGAAGTCAACGGAAACGTCGATACAGTCACCAGCAACGGGAACGGCTTGGGATGATGGACGGTGTGGCAGACGAGGCAAACAGCGGTTCCGCGGAGACAACGGCGGCCGCAGACCCCGGCACGGTTTTTTCGGCGCTGGCCGAGATCATCTACCAGGGCTCGGAATCGAGCCAGATTTATGCCGCGATCTGCATCGCAGCGACGCTGGTGGTCACCGGATGCGATCACGCCAGCTTGCTGGTCCGCCGCGACGGTCGCTACGTGACGGTCGGCGCCAGCGACAGCATCGCCCAGCAAATCGACGACATGGAACGTACGGCCGGTGACGGACCGTGCGTCGACGCGATCGAAGAAGAGACGCCGCAGATCGAAACCGACCTCACCACACCGAATCAGTGGCCCCAACTGGCGGCCAAGATGGTTGCCGAGACGCCCGTGCGCGGGGCGATGGGTTTCCGCATCCTGGTCGACAAGCGGAAAACCGGGGCACTCAACCTTTTCAGCGACACGCCGAACGTCTTCGACACCGAATCCGCCGGCCAGGCCGTCGTGCTCGCCTCGTTCGCCACCGTGGCGATCAACGCCGTCGCGTCTGGCGAGGACGTCTCCACGTTGCGGCGCGGGCTGCTGTCCAATCGTGAGATCGGCAAGGCGGTTGGGATGCTGATGATGCTGTACGGCGTGGACGAGCAAGAGGCGTTCAACATCCTGCGCCGGTACTCCCAAGATCTGAACATCAAGCTCGCCGACGTGGCACGGACCGTCATCGAAAGCGGCGGCAAGCCGACGTTCGGCCGCAGCGAGCAGCGTTAGCAACGACCGGCGAGCCTATTCGGGCAGCCGCAACTCGGGTTTCTCAACCTCTTCGATGTTGACGTCTTTGAAGGTGACAACCCGCACCTGCTTGACGAACCGGGCCGGTCGGTACATGTCCCACACCCACGCGTCGGACAGCCGTAGTTCGAAGTACACCTCGCCGTCGGCGTTGCGTGGAACCATCTCGACACTGTTTGCCAGATAGAAGCGTCGCTCGGTTTCCACCACGTAGCTGAACTGCCCCACGATGTCCTTGTATTCGCGGTACAGCGAGAGCTCCATCTCGGTTTCATACTTTTCGAGATCTTCGGCACTCATCAGCTCAGCCGTCCTTCTCCGTCCCGCGGTTGATTGGCGGGCTCCATCTTTCCCCAACCATTTTCATTCTGCTGACCCGGTGCGCACTCCGCCACTATCTGGGTACCCGACCCGGACGCCACCCGCCGTACGTTGATGAATGAACGCCGATGCTCGTGGCAGGGTCCCAGCTCGTTGAGCGCCGCCGAGTGCGCCGCGGTGCTGTAGCCCTTGTGCACGGCGAAGCCGTAGCCGGGATGGTCGGACTCCATCGCCACCATCAGCCGGTCCCGGCTGACCTTGGCCACCACGCTGGCCGCGGCGATGCACGCCGCCGCTGCGTCGCCTCCGATGACCGGCAGCGACGGCACGGGTAGCCCTGGCACCCGGAAGCCGTCGCTGAGCACGTAACCCGGGCGAAGCGACAGTCCCGCCACCGCCCGGCGCATGCCTTCGATATTGGCCACATGCACGCCGCGGCGGTCAACCTCGGTCGACGGGATGAACACCACGTGGTACGCCAGCGCGTATCGGCAAATCAGCGGGTAGAGCTTCTCCCGCGCCTTTTCGGTGAGCTTCTTCGAATCATCAAGAGCGGCAAGGCTTTCCAATCGACTTGGCCCCAGTACGCACGCGGCGACCACCAGTGGCCCCGCGCACGCCCCGCGCCCGACCTCGTCCACGCCGGCCACCGGCCCGAGACCACTGCGATACAGTGCGGCCTCTAAAGTGCGCAGGCCCGACGATTTGCGGATCACCGTCCGCGGCGGCCAGGTGGTGGCCATGGCCTAGTGATTCTGCTGAGGATTCACCGCACGCACAGCGCCCCACCGCGAGGGCGGCCACACAATGAACCTCGCCTTGCCGATGACATTGCCGACCGGCACCGTGCCGGCCATGGGATCACCCGTGCACAGCAGTCCGTTGATGGCGTCGGCCGGGGTGCTGGTGCAGTGGGCGCGGGAGTCCGCCGAGTGCGTGCGGTTGTCCCCCATCACCCACAGCCGCCCCTGCGGAACGCCGACGGGCCCGAATTCGGGCCCCAGGCAGGGATAGACAGCCGGGTCGGCATTCAGCGTCGCCGGGTCGAGATACGGCTCTGTCAGCTTCTTGCCGTCGACCGTCAGCCCGGTGTTGTTGCGGCACTGCACGGTCTGGCCGCCCACCGCGATAACGCGCTTGACCAAGTCGTTTTCGTCAGGAGGCACAAACCCGATGAACGACAACGTGTTTTGCACCCAACGGATCACGGCGTTGTGCGAACGGATGGATTTGTAACCGATGTTCCACGGCGGCGGTCCCTTGAACACGATGACGTCACCGGGCTGCGGCGAGCCGAAGCGGAAGGTCACCTTGTCGACCATGATCCGGTCGCCGACACAACCCGAGCAGCCATGCAGCGTGGGTTCCATCGATTCCGACGGGATGAGGTAGGGACGAGCCACGAACGTCAACATGACGTAGTAGAGCACCAATGCGATGACCGCCAGGACCACCGTTTCCCGCAGCGCCGCCCGCCTTTTATCGGCGTGATCGTCCTGGTGAGCCGAATCGGGCTCCGCTACGGGCGGGGCACTTGTCGCGACTTCTGGATCGGCCGGACCGGAATCGGGTTGACCCTCAGGCGGGCCGGTCGGTTCAGTCACGGGTTCAGCGTAGTCAGCATCGCGATGCGATTCGGCACGGCCGCCACCGAAACGCCGACCGCGCTGAAAATCAGCGCTTTTCCTTGATCTTGGCTTTCTTGCCGCGCAGCTCGCGCAGGTAGTAGAGCTTGGCGCGACGAACGTCGCCGCGCGTCACGACGTCGATGTGGTCGATGTTGGGCGAGTGCACCGGGAAGGTCCGCTCGACGCCGACGCCGTAGCTCTCCTTGCGGACGGTAAAGGTTTCGCGGACCCCGCCGCCCTGGCGGCGCAGCACGACGCCCTTGAACACCTGGATACGCTCCTTGGCGCCCTCGATGACCTTCACGTGGACGTTGATCGTGTCACCGGGGTTGAAAGCCGGGAGGTCGTCGCGCAGCGACGTCTTGTCGACGAAATCCAGCGTGTTCATGTCGGAAGACACTTCCTTGCGGTCGCGGCTGCGTGCTGCTGCTCACCGCCGCGAACAGGTGGGCAGGCAACCTAGCCGATGGGTTTCGGGCATCTGGGTGCGTCTCGCGGTAGGCGGTAGCGGGCCGTCCGGCCGACAACCGCTGGAGACAACTGGTCAATTGTGCCAGATCGGGCCCACGCAGCGAAATCGCGGCGAATCGCCGCTGCGCCTAACCCGGCCGTGACGTGGGCAAAGGGTACACATGACGGTGAAATGACCAAGCGAGCCCGGCCGCCGCTGCGGCTGCAGATCGGCGCCTAGCGCCGATCCCGATGCCACAGGTCTGGGCGGCGTTCGCGGGTGCGCTGCTCCGCGGTCTGCCGCCGCCAGGCCTCGACGCGAGCGTGGTCGCCCGACAACAGCACCTCGGGGACGTCGAGCCCGCGCCAGCTCGGCGGCCGGGTGTACGACGGGCCTTCCAGCACACCGTCGGAATGTGAATCGTCTTGGTGCGACGCGGGATTACCCAAGACGTTCGGCAGGAGACGCAGCACCGCCTCGATCATGACCAGCGCCGCCGACTCCCCGCCCGGCAAGACGTAGTCGCCGATCGACACCTCCTCGACTCGCATCCGCGTAGCCGCATCGTCGATAACCCGCTGATCGATCCCCTCATAGCGGCCGCACGCGAACACCAGATGCGATTCGCTGCCCCACCGCTGCGCGGTCGACTGCGTGAACAGTACGCCCGCAGGCGTCGGGACAATGAGAAGCGTTTCCGGCGAGGAGATCTCGTCGAGCGCCTCGCCCCATACCGGCGCTTTCATCACCATCCCGGGACCGCCGCCGTAGGGCGAGTCGTCGACCGAGCGGTGCACGTCGTGCGTCCAGCGACGGAGATCGTGCACACCGAGCTGGACCAGCCCTGATTCTATTGCCTTGCCCGGCAAGGACTCTCGCAGTGGATCCAGGTAGCTCGGGAAGATCGTAACGACGTCGATTCTCACCACACTGCGCCCTCAGTTCTCCAGTTCCAGGAGTCCCTCGGGCGGATCGATCTCGACGACACCGTCCTGCAGCGAGACCGACGTGACAATCGCGCCGACGAACGGCACCAGCAACTCGCTGCCCTGTTCGCGGTTGACGGCCAGCAGCTCACCGCCCGCGGTGTGCAAAACCTCAGCGACGACGCCGATTTCGCGGCCGTCAATCGTCCGCACGCAAAGACCTTCGAGCTGGTGGTCGTAGTAGGTGTCGGCCTCGTCGATGGGCGGTAGGTCTACGGAGTCAACGACGAACACACTGCGCCGCAGAGCGTCGGCGGCGTCCCGGTCGGCCACGCCGGATAACCGCACCAGCAGGCGGCTGCCGTGGGCACGGACCGTTTCGACGGTGTAGTTGCGCTCACGGCGATCAGAGCCCTTGGCGCGCAATATCGCACCGGGCGCGAACCGAAGCTCTGGGTCATCGGTGCGAACCTCGACGACGAGTTCGCCGGTGACGCCGTGCGCTTTGACCACGCGCCCGACTGTCAACTCCACGGGAGCTCTCCGCTACTGGTCGGTGTCCACCACGTCGACACGAATGCCGCGACCACCGATGCCGGCAACGAGGGTACGCAGCGCGGTCGCGGTGCGCCCACCTCGACCGATTACCTTGCCGAGATCGTCGGGGTGAACGTGCACCTCGACGGTCCGGCCACGCCGGTTGGTCACCAGATCGACGCGTACATCGTCAGGTTTGTCGACGATTCCGCGGACCAGATGTTCGACGGCGTCGACGACGACGGTACTCATGGCGGTGGTCAGCTCTCGGTCGTGGGCTCGGCCTGCTCGCCGGCAGCGGCCGGCGCGGTCTCATCGGCCGGCTTCTCGGCGTCGTCGGCCTTTCCGGTGGTGTCCGCTTTCTCAGCGGTGTCCGCGGCGGCGGCCTTCTTCGCCGGAGCCTTCTTCTTCTTCGGCGTCGAGGCCTCGGTGCCGGGGCCACCATCGGCGGCAGCCAAGGCGGCGTTGAACAACTCGAGCTTGGTCGGCTTGGGTGCGGCGACCTTCAGCCTGCCCTCTGCGCCGGGCAGTCCCTTGAACTTCTGCCAGTCACCGGTGATCTTCAGCAGCTTCAGGACGGGTTCGGTGGGCTGGGCCCCTACCGACAGCCAGTACTGGGCGCGCTCGGAGTCGACCTCGATCAGGCTCGGCTCCTCCTTGGGGTGATACCGGCCGATGACCTCGATTGCTCGGCCTTCGCGCCGCGTCCGCGAGTCGGCGACTGCGATCCGGTACTGCGGGTTGCGGATCTTTCCGAGCCGGGTGAGCTTGATCTTTACCGCCATGGTTAAGCAACTTCTCCTACGGATGTCACGCTGCAATTCAGCGATTCGGGCGGGATGCCGGGATCCGGTTTTGCCTCGCGTGTGTGACCGCCGAGCAAGCATCGCGCAAACGATGGGTCACGCGGCGGACAGCCGCCTATTGTGCCAGAGCCGGGCCTGAAGTCAGAATTCAGTCCGAGCGCGGCTACTAGAGGATTTTCTGGAAGCACTTGGTCTCCACCCGGCGGGTCATCCGCCACCCGTCGGCGGTGCGGACGAAGTCGTCGTCGTACCACAAGCCGCAGAACATGATCTGCTCCTGGTCTTTTGTCGTCTTCCGCGGCAATACCATCGGGTTGAAACAAATCGTCCGTGACGACGCGGTGTCCTCGTCGAGGCGAACCGAGAAGTTGCCCAGCATGTGCGCGTACATCGGAAAGTTCGGCAGGACCTCGGCCAACCAGGCCTTCACCTCCGGATAGCGGCCTTCGATGCCACCGAGGGCCGTGTAATCGATGTAGGCGTCCTGGGTGAATACCGCGTCCAGACCGTCGAAGTGACGCGTGTCGATCGCGGTCGAGTAGTCAACGATCAGCTGCTGGATTTCCAACCGGTCCGAGATTTCGGCATGGCTCAACATGGGTCGATTGAACACCTCCGAGGTCAGCGACAGGCGGCGCGGGCCAGTAAGCTGCGTGGCCATGCGGAAGCTTCTCGCCGCAGTCGCGGCTGTCTTCTCCCTCGTCGGCAGCAATGCAACTGCTTGGGCAGACGCCGGCGTGCAGCCGGTCGGTTCGGTGCCCATCCCCGATGGGCCGGCTCAGACCTGGCTGGTCGCGGACCTCGATTCTGGTCAAGTGCTGGCCGCTCGCGACGAGAACCTTCGTCATCCACCGGCCAGCACCATCAAGGTGTTGCTGGCGCTGGTGGCCCTTGACGAGCTGAGCCTGGATTCGGCCGTCGTCGCCGACCCGGCCGACAGCCAGGTCGAATGCAACTGTGTGGGCGTCAAAGCCGGCCACACCTACACGACGCGCCAACTGCTGGACGGCCTGCTGCTGGTGTCGGGTAACGACGCGGCCAACGCGCTGGCGCACATGCTGGGTGGCCCCGACGCCACGGTGGCGAAGATGGACGCCAAGGCGGCGTCGCTGGGCGCGGTGAACACCCACGCGTCGACCCCGTCGGGCTTGGACGGGCCGGGCGGGTCGGGCTGGTCGACAGCCCACGATTTAGCCGTCATCTTCCGCGCGGCGATGGCCAACCCGGTGTTCGTTCAGATCACCGCCGAGCCGTCGGCTGTGTTTCCCGGTTCCTCCGGAACCGATGGCGACCACCCGATCACCAACCAAGACGAGCTCCTGACGCGATACCCGGGCGCCATCGGCGGCAAGACCGGGTTCACTGACGCCGCGCGCAAGACATTCGTCGGCGCCGCGGCTCGCGGGGGCCGCCGCCTGGTGGTAGCCATGATGTACGGGCTGGTGCGCGAAGGCGGGCCAACCTACTGGGATCAGGCCGGCGGCCTGCTCGACTGGGGTTTTGCGCTCAATCCTCAGTCGGGGATCGGCACGCTGTAGGTCTCTGACGACACCCGCCACGGTTTCGGCTAGTCTTCCAGTGCCGTGGCAGCTTATGGCACAGGAGTCCAACATGAGCTACCGCGGCGTCCGGTCGACACACGTCGACAGTGTCCGTGGGTTGAGTCGACAGCCACTGTCAACGATGTCTGCGTCGTCAGTAGCCGACGCAGGTGTCCGTAAGGAATGAGAGGTGGTTGATGGCCGAAAACCAACACGCTGAATCTGGTTCGCCACCTCAATCCGACAAAGACGACTTCAGCACCCATGAGTCAGAGGTCGAGGGGCTGGCGGTAGTCGCCGTGAGCGGAAGCGTGGACATGCTTACCGCTCCCAGGCTGACCGGGGCCATCGATTCCGCGCTCGCCAAAAAGCCCAAGGGCCTGATCATCGACTTGTTGAAGGTCGAATTCCTCGGCTCGGCGGGCATCAGCGTCCTGATGAAGACCCGCGACAACCTCGGCGAGTCGATCCCGTTCTGCGTGGTCGCCGATGGGCCCGCCACGCATCGACCGCTCACGTTGCTGGGTATCAACGAGCTGATGAGCGTGTGTCGAAGGCTGGACGACGCCGTCGCGAAACTCACCGACGGCTAGGCGGTCAGCCCGGCAGGCCGATGCCGCCCAGCAACGACGACAATAGGGCGATCCGCCGATCTTCGATGTCGGGCTGCGGTAGTACGGCTCGCAACATCGCGGCTCCATCAAAGGTGTTGGTCAACAACGCCACCAAAACCGGGAACGTCTCCTGCGACAAACTGTCGGCACCGGGTAAAGCGCGCGCGGCGTCGCAGATCTTGCTGGTGTATTGCTCGAGAACGTTTTGCAAAGTGGCATTGAGCTTTTCGTCCGTGCGCGCGGCGATCATCAGCTCGTAGAGCACCGCGTTGGTGGGGCTGCTGGTGATGTCTCGCAGGATTGTCAGTCCCGCCTCCATGGCCGGCCGGTCCGAAGGTATCGCGGCAACCTGCTTGGTGAACGAATCCAGTTGCCGCCGCAGCACTTCGTAGGCCGTGGCGGCCATGAAGTCACCCATCGTGTCGAAGTGCCGGAACAAGGCGCCGACCGATACCCCGGCTCGCTTGGTGATAACCGCCGCGGAGGCCCGGGCGTATCCGACTTGGATGATCGTCGCGATGCTGGCCTCGAGCAGACGTGCCACCGTCTCTTCCCGGCGCTGTTGCTGCGTCCTTGCCATCGGGTGACCTACGCGCTAGAGCCGGCGAGTTGTCGACGACCCGCGCCCGCCCGCAGGTAGCGGCCGGACTTCACGGTCTTCCCGTAGCCGTCGCAAAATTCGCCCTTGCGGAACACAATTGCGCCATTCACACCGGTCGCCACCACCGCCGCGTCGTTGCGGTTGACCATGCGGCTCAGGTCGCCGTAGAACGGGACCTTTTCCTCGTGGTAGGCATCCACCGAGTCGTCCAGGCCGGCGGGATCGATCACGACGAAGTCGGCGCGATCGCCTTCCCGCAAGGTGCCGGCGTCCAGGCCGAACCATTCGGCCACTTCACCGGTCAGGCGATGCACCGCGCGTTCGATGGTGAGGAAGGGCTGTCCATCGTGGTAGGCGTCCAGCGTGCGCTTCAGGAGCCGCAGCGAGTAGTTATAGAAGGCCATGTTGCGCAGGTGCGCACCGGCGTCGGAAAAGCCCATGTGGATGCTCGGTTCGGCGGCCAACTTGTTCAGTTGCTTAGGCCGATGGTTGGCGACGATGGTGTTCCAGCGCACGTTGCGCTCACCGTTTTCGACCAGGACATCGAGGAACGCGTCCAGCGGGTGGAGCCCTCGCTCCTTGGCAATCGCACCGAAGCTCTTGCCGATCAGCGTCTTGTCGGGGCATTCGACGACCACTGCATCGTGAAAGTCCTTGTGCCACAGCGACGGTCCAAGTTTGACGCGGTCGAACTGCCGACGGAACCTGCGGCGGTATTCCGTGTCGGCCAGTAACTCATTTCGCTCCAGCTGGTCTCGCAGGTGTAGCGCGGCGGTCCCCGCACCGAACTCTTCGAAGACCGGCAGGTCGATACCGTCCGAGTAAAGCTCGAACGGCACCGGCAGGTGCTGGAATCGAACCTTCGACCGCAGAACAAAGTTCATCATCCGCGTTCCCAGACCGAACACGTGTACCGCCAACGGCATCGACTTGGCGTCGGCAGATACCAGCAGGCTCATGCGAACGGCTTTGCGCAGTCCGAACATTGGGCTGCTGGCCAGGAAGAACAGCAGTCCTGATTCGGCTTTGGCGACGTTGGGCGCGCTCTGCAGAATCCGGCCGCGCTTGCGCAGCACCTTGATCAGCTTGCGGCGTTCCCGCCACGTCGCGAAGGTGGACGGCAGCGCGCGAGAGCGGAAGCGGTCGCCGTCGAGTTTGTCGATCGCAGCGTCCATCCCGGACATGCCGAGCATGCCGGCCTCGAGAGCGTCGTCCAGCAATGCGGCCATCTTGTCGAGTTCGGCGTCGGTGGGCTCCACATCGCGGGTGGTGGCGCGATCGAGGCCGAGCACCGAGGTCCGTAGATCCGAATGACCAAGCAGCGAACTGACGTTCGGGCCCAGCGGCAGGCCGTCGATTGCCTCGACGTATTCCGTGGGAGTCGACCAGGTCTTGTTGTCCTGCAATGCACCGAGGACGAATTTGCGCGGCACCGCCTCGACCCGGCTGAACAGGTCGGCGGCATCCTCGGCGTTGGCGTAGACGGTCGACAGCGAGCACATGCCGAGCAACACCGTGGTGACGCCGTGGCGCACCGACTCGCGCAATCCGGGATCCAGCAGCACCTCGGCGTCGTAGTGGGTGTGCACGTCGACGAATCCGGGGACGACCCACTTACCCTTCGCGTCGATGATCTCCGGACAGCCGGTCTCGTCCAACGGGGTTGACGACACCGTGCACACGAGGCCGTCGCGGATGCCCAATGTGCGGGTTTGCGGCGTGCTGCCGGTTCCGTCGAACCACAATCCGTCCCGAATGATCACGTCGTAGCTCACTGTCGTCCTCCGCATCGTTGGGGTGCCGCCAAGCTAGCATAGATAGTGAGTACTCGCAATCTTTTCTGGCACGCCTAGCTATAGCCGCCCCCTGGTTCGCGGCCGCTGCACGGACGGACTCACCGCACCGAGAAGCGCTGTGAGCTCGGAAACCGAGATGTCGTCCAGACGGTGCACGGCGTTGATGATGTGGGCGCGCAGCGCGTCGTCGGCGAATGGTTCGGCGAGCCAATGGAATTTCTCCACTACCCGATCCCATGACATGGGCCGAGTGGGTGATCCCTCGAAGTCGGACTGTTCGCGGTGCAGCTCACGACCGTCGTTGAGCGTGATCTGCACGCGAGCCTGCGTGCGTTCGGGATAGGCCGCGGTCAGATCGGCTGCGGCGCGGACATCTACCCGCACCAACAAGTCTTGGACGTCACCGCGGCGGACTCGTTGTGTCTCAAGCTGTTCGGGACCGACCTGACCGTCCAGCAGCGCCGCGGCCACCAGATACTTGAGGTTGTAATCCGCCTGCTCTTTGGTCGACGGATGGTCCTTGCTGCCGTAACGGCCACCGCCGGCGATGTCGAACGCGCCTTGGAAGACCTCGAGTGTCACTGTCGCGACGTCGGCGCCGGTGATGCCGTGCTCGTCACGAAGCGCCAGCGTTGCGTCGATAACTACCTGGCCGTGGATCAGCGCGCAGTACTGCTTGAGGTAGGTCTGCTCGACGGCGATCAGTGCGCTGTCGGATGTGCGCAGATCGATTCGCTGGTCGAACAACTGCTCAAGGCCATTGGGACCTTCGAAAAGCGTACGCGGACCGGTGATTCCGCGGGCGGCAAGCATGGTCGCATACACGGCACGCATCCCGGTGATGGCCGGCGAGATGCCCTTCCATGTCGAGACAGGCTCGGTGTGCACGGCAGCCAGCGACACGTTGTCCGCAGCCGACGCGGCCATGGCATCGGCAGCGTGAGGGGCGTCGAGGCCGAGCAGCTTGGCCGAGCCGGCCGCCACCGACACGGCCAGTTGCAGCGCATGGTTAAGGCCGCGACCCATCACCGGAACCTGTGCACTGAAACGACATTGGATCTCGTAGGCGACGGCGAGTGCCAGCAGGAAATCGGCTCCGTCGGCCCCGGCGTGCTCCGCGACGGCGAGCACCGCACCGAAGTTGTCCGCCGGATGGCATAGACCACCGGGAGTCAGATACGTGTCCAGCAGGTCGGGATAGCGCACCAGCACCGCGTTGAAGAACGCCGACTGGTCCACCGACGCGCGGCCGCCGCCGACGAACGTCGTGGTCGGTCGGCCGCTGAACTGTTCGGCGTGCGCACGAATCGCGGGAATGAGCTCGCCGTCGAGGGCGCCGAGCGCGCAGGCAATGCTGTCCAACACATTGCGTTTCAGCATCGCCAGCGCGTCTCCGCTGATATCGGACTGATCAGCGTTGACCACGAATTCTGCGAGCCGGTCGACGGTATACCCGGGGCTGTTGTCGGTCATGACAGGTCTGTCTCGAAAACGGTTGGCGAGTCCAGGTTGCCATCTCCGGCAAGCTCGATGCGCCGGCACATGTCGTCAGATATATCCGGCGTATCGGCGAGATCGAACCAGCGAGCCTGCAGGCTTTCGTCGTCCGCGGGGATGGGCTCGCCACCCACCCAGTCCATTCGGAACACATGGTCGAGATACTGGGCGTGATCGCCGTTGACGTGGACGATCGGACGCGTCACGTGCACCCAGGCCAGTCGTCTGGCGACCGCGTGGATACCGCTCTCTTCGAACACTTCTCGGACCGCACAGTCGGCCGGGTCCTCCCCGGGTTCGACAATTCCGGTGACGGGCGTCCATGCCTGGTTGTCGGACCGTTGGATCAGGAGCACCTGCTGATCGCGAATGACCACCGCCGTTATCCCGGCCAACCACAACGGTGCATGCCCGACGTGCCGACGAAGCTCGACGATGAACTCAGGTGTCGGCACGGTAGGCGCTCCGGGTCAGTAGAACTGTCCGCGCAGGACGACCACGTCCGCGCGGTGCAGCACCTCAGGGCCGTAACGGGGATCGTCGTAGTAGCACAACATGTCTGCCGAAGCGCCGTCGTCCAAGCCCGGACGGTCGAGCCAGTCACGGGCGTCCCAGCACGCCGCGCCGAGCGCTTCGGTGGAGGTCATCCCGATCCGGGTCAGTGCCTCGACTTCGTCGCCGATCCGCCCGTGCGCGATCATGCCGCCCGCATCGGTGCCGGCATAGATCGGTACGCCGGCCTCTCGGGCCGCCGTCAACCGCGGATAGCAGTTGGCGTACAGGTCGCGCATGTGGGCGGCGTAGACGGGATACTTTTGCGCGGCGTCGGCGAGGCCGGGAAAGTTCTCGACGTTGATCAGCGTTGGGACCAAGGCGGTTCCATGTTGGACCATCAACTCGATGGTGTCGTCGGTGAGCCCGGTGCCGTGTTCGATGCAGTCGATTCCACCCCTGATCAGTCCGGGCAGTGCGTCTTCGCCGAAGACATGTGCGGTCACCCGCGCACCGTGGGCGTGGGCGACATCGATCGCCGCTTTGACCACGTCGTCCGACCACAGCGGCGCCAAATCGCCGACGCCACGGTCGATCCAGTCCCCGACCAGCTTGACCCAGCCGTCACCGCGTTGTGCCTGCAGCGCCACCGCGTCGGGAAGCTGTGATTCGTCGTCGATGTCGATCGGCAGGCCGGGGATATACCGCTTGGGACGGGCCAGATGCCGACCGGCCCGAATGATGCGAGGCAAGTCGTCGCGGTCGTCGAGGCTGCGGGTGTCGATCGGCGATCCACAGTCGCGCAACAGCAACGCACCGACCTCGCGGTCGGCTTCGGCCTGGGCGATCGCCTCGTCGAGTTCAACGCCGCCCTGCGGCCCCAGCCCGACGTGGCAATGCGCATCGACCAGCCCGGGCAGAATCCAGCCGCCGTCAAAAATCGTGTCAGCGCCGCCGACCGGTTCGCGGCTGATCCGTCCGTCAACGATCCACAGTTCGATGGGTTCTTCGTCGGGTAGCCCGATCCCTCGAACGTGTTGCGGCACTACTTGCCCGGGAATTTCAGCTTCGACAAATCGAAATCGGCCAGCCCGGGCGGCAATTCGTCCAGACCCTGCGGCATGTTGGACAGGTCGGGGAACCCGGCCGGCATGCCTGCGCCGAGCGGACCGCGGACCTTGGGCGGCGTCGGCCCACGCTTCTTGCCCTTCTTGCCCTTGCCTTTTGCGTTCTTTCGGGTTGCCGACTTTCGTCCCAACCCGGGTATGCCCATGCCGCTGACCATCGAGGACATCATCTTGCGGGCCTCGAAGAAACGGTCGACCAGTTGATTGACCTCGGACACCGACACACCCGAGCCGTTGGCGATGCGCAGGCGCCGTGAGGCGTTGATGATCTTCGGGTCGGCCCGTTCTTGCGGCGTCATGCCGCGGATGATGGCTTGCAACCGGTCGAGTTGGCTGTCGTCGACGGCGGCCAGGGCCTCTTTCATCTGACCCGCACCCGGAAGCATTCCCAGCAGATTGCCGATCGGGCCCATTTTGCGGATAGCCAGCATCTGCTCGAGGAAGTCCTCCAGCGTCAACTCGCCGGATCCGATTTTGGCAGCCGCGGCCTCGGCCTGCTCCGCATCGAAGACCTGTTCGGCCTGCTCGATCAGGCTCAGCACATCGCCCATGCCGAGGATGCGGCTGGCCATCCGGTCTGGATGGAATACGTCGAAGTCCTCTAACTTCTCGCCGGACGATGCGAAAACTATTGGCACACCGGCTATTTCACGAACTGATAGCGCAGCGCCACCCCGGGCGTCGCCGTCCAGCTTGGTCAGCACCACGCCGGTGAAGCCGACGCCTTCGCCGAAAGCCTGGGCGGTGGTCACCGCGTCCTGACCGACCATCGCGTCCAGGACGAACAGCACCTCATCGGGGTCGACGGCGGCGCGGATGGCCGAAGCCTGGGCCATCAGCTCCTCGTCGATACCCAGCCGTCCGGCGGTGTCGACGATCACCACGTCGAAGTGCTTGGCCCGCGCCTCCTCGAGCCCGGCCGCGGCCACGGCGACCGGATCGGCCGGGCCGGCCTGTTGATCGGCCTCGGCATCCGCCGAGGTGCCGGGATGCGGCGCGAACACCGCGACGCCGGCCCGCTCGCCGGTGATGCGCAACTGTTCGACCGCGCCCGGCCGCTGCAAGTCGCAGGCCACCAACAACGGAGTGTGACCCTGGCCGCGCAGCCACAGCGCCAGCTTGCCCGCCAGCGTGGTCTTACCGGAGCCCTGCAGACCGGCGAGCATCACCACGGTCGGCGGCGCCTTCGCGAATGCCAGCTGCCGGGTCTGTCCACCGAGGATGGCGACCAGTTCCTCGTTGACGATCTTGACGACTTGCTGCGCCGGGTTGAGGGCGCCGGATACCTCCGCGCCCTTGGCGCGGTCTTTGACTCGACCGACGAACGCACGGACCACCGGTAGCGAGACGTCGGCCTCGAGCAGCGCGAGCCGGATTTCGCGGGTGGTGGCGTCGATATCGGCGTCGGTCAGCCGGCCTTTGCCGCGAAGTCCTTGCAGGGCACCGGTGAGCCGATCGGACAGCGATTCAAACACGCAGACCAGCCTAGCCGGGTGACGATGCGCGCCGTGAAACGGCGGGCTGTGGGGGCACCCCCAGCCGCGCAGCGGCGAGGGGGCGAGTCCGGCAATCATATCGAGCGGGATGGCTGAGGATGGACGCATGCTAGAGGTGATCGACAAGGGATCCTGCGACGACGCGCATCCGGTGCCACTGCTGTTCGTGCACGGCGGTTGGCATTCCGCGTCGTGCTGGGCCAACTTCGTGGACTTCTTCGCCGACGCCGGTTACCGCGCGGTGGCGCTGAGTCTGCGCGGCCACGGCGGCAGCCCCACCGCCAAGCCATTCCACGCCTGTTCGATCGCCGACTACGTCGACGATGTCCGTGCCACGGCCGGCAGCCTTGGCAGCCACCCGGTGCTGATTGCCCATTCCCTGGGCGGCTTCGTTGTGCAGCGCTACCTCGAGAGCCACGACGCCCCGGCCGCCGTCCTGGTGGCTTCGGTGCCGCCGCACGGCGTGCTGGGGCTGGCGACGCGCATCTGGAGCCGCCACCCATGGATTTCCATGCGGTCACTGCCGGTCGGCAACCTGACCGGTTTCATCGGCACCACGCCGCTGGTCCGCGAGCACCTGTTCAGCCACCACACGCCCGACGACGTCGTGGAATCATGTGCCGCACGCGTCCAACCCGAGGCGGTGCGAGCGTCGCTGGTGGACCCGCTGTTCCGACGGGTGCGAACCACCCGGGTCAGTACGCCGATGCTGGTCCTCGGCGCCGCCGACGACGGCATGGTCACCAACGCCGAGGTGCGCGCCACGGCAACGGCATACAACACCGATGCGGAATTCTTTCCCGACATGGGACACAACATGATGCAGGAGCCCGGTTGGGCCGGCGTCGCCCAACGCATTGACGCGTGGCTGCACACGCGCGAGCTTGGTTAGACCGCGGCCGCGTCCGGGTGCGTTTCCAACACCGACAACAGGTGATGCTCGATCGCCGATCGGGTACCTGAACCCGGCTCGCCACTGGCCTTGGCGGCGGCGCTGTGCGCGGGCAACGCGATACAGAACACGTCGTCGACCATCGAGCCCCGCGTGCTGACCTTCGCCCAGTCGATATCCACCCCGGACCGCTCCAGCGCACCGGTGAGCAGCGCGAGCAGACCGGGGCGGTCGTTCGCCCGGATCTCGACGATCAGTCGCCCCGGCGTGCCTTCGAACCACAAGATCCGCGGCGGCGCAGACGAGTGGTGGACTGGAACCGCGGTCGGGGCGTCGCCGACCGGCTTGGGCTTCGTATCGGCTGACCGCTGCACCAGTGTGTTCAGCACGTCGGTCTGGCCGCCAAGGGCCCGGATGAGCTGCTGACGCAGCAAGCCCGCGGCCGGCGGACTGCCGAAGTGCGGCGACACCACGAATTCGCTGATCGCGACGCCGTCCACGATATTGATCGACGCCGAATGCACCCGAAGCGAGTTCAGCGTCAACACCCCGGCAGCCTTGGACAGCAGCCCGCGCTGGTCCGGGGCGATCACCACCGCGTGGTGGAGGCGTTGATCTTTATCGGGCCGCAGCTCGACGTGCACCTTGCGGTCGGCTGCCAGCGCAATGTACTCGGGCTCGAGTGGGTCGGCTTCCGGCAATGCCTGGCCGTTCATCGCCATGCGACTGCGCCGCACCAGGTCGCCGACCAGCGAGGCCTTCCAGTCGCTCCACACCCCCGGACCGGTGGCCAATGAGTCGGCCTCCGTCAGAGCGTGCAACACATCCAGCAGCACCGGGTCGCCCTCCAACGCGTCGCAGACCGTGGCGATGGTCTGCGGATCGTTGAGGTCCTGCCGGATCGCGACTTTGGCCAATAGCAGGTGGTGGTACACCAGCTTGGACAGCATCTCGACATCTGACGGCCACATGCCCAGCCGGGTACCGATCTGGGTGGCCAGCTGAGCCCCCAGTACGCAGTGATCGGCGTCGCGTCCCTTGCCGATGTCGTGCAGCAGCGCCGCGAGGATCAGCAGGTCGGAGCGGGCCACCCGGGTGGTGAAAATTCTTGCCCGCGAGACTGTTTCGGCCAGGTGACGGTCGACCGTCCAGATATGCACGACGTCGCGCGGCGGAAGATCCCGTACCGCGCCCCACTCCGGGAACAGCCGGCCCCACAACCCGGTGCGGTCCAGCGTCTCGATGACCGCGATGGTGTCCGGCCCTGCGGTCAACATGACCAAGAGGTTGTCCAGCGCGTCGCGCGGCCAGGGCGTGGGCAGCTCCGGCGCGGTATCGGCCAACCGGCTCAGTGTCGACACCGCAATCGGCAGTCCGGTGACCGCCGACGCCGCCGCGACCCGGAGCAACAGCGCCGGGTCGCTCTGCGGTCGGGCGTCGCGAGCGAGGACGATCTCTCCGGCGTACTCGATGACGCCCTCGTCCAGCGGGCGGCGCGGACGCCGCCGGATCGCCGACATCCCGCGTCGCGGCAGCGCGTTGGAAGCGGTCCGCAGCCCGGCGTCGACGCGGTAGCTGATCGTGCGTCCGACGTCGGACAGCACCCGCGACAGGTCGAAGCGGTCGCCGATGTGCAGCGCGGCGCTGATCTCGTCGGCGAACTGGGCCAGCACCTGGTCGTGCCCGCGACCCGAAACCCGGTGGAGTTCGGTGCGGACGTTGAGCAGGGTCAGGTGGGCGCCGGTCAGCGAACCCAGCGGGTCGTCGGCCTCTCCTACGGCCAGGCGGTCGGTCAGGTGCGCGATCGCCAGCGCGTCGAGCAGTTGAATATCGCGAAGGCCGCCGCGGCCCGACTTGATATCGGGTTCGGCGCGGTGCGCGATCTCACCGCAGCGACGCCACCGGGAGTGGGTCTCATCGACGACTTCGCCGAAGATGGACTGAATTCCGGCCCGCCACTGGCGGCGGATTCCCTCGATGAGGCGACCGGAGAGCTCTTCGTCGCCGGCGATGTGCCGGGTATCCAGCATCGCCAGGCAGGCCGACACGTCCGCACCGGCCACCTTCAGTGTCTGGGCCACGGTCCGAACACTGTGATCGAGTCGAATGTTGGCGTCCCACAACGGATACCACAGCGAGTCGGCAACGTCGCGGACGGCGTCGGTGTTCATGCCGTCGTGCAGCAGCAACAAGTCCAAGTCCGAGTAAGGCACCAGCTCGCGACGCCCCAGCGAACCTGTCGCCACGATCGCGAAGCCGCTGCCTGGCATGATGCCGATCTCGGAAGCCTTTGTGGTCAGCCAGAATTCGTGCAGTTCACCCCATGCTTCACGTAGGGCGGCCGAGTCGAGCTCATTCGGTCCGCGGGCGAGCAGCTTCTCTCGGGCGGCCGCCAAATCGCTGGCCGCGCCGGGAGTTTTGGCCACCGCGGCCAGCGATGACGAATCGGCTGATCCTTGCTCGCGCTCACTCATTCCCGTCCGAATCGGCTCGGCCACCCCCCAAGAGTATTCATAACGCGATTATCAGATCGCGTCGGCTCCGCGTTCGCCGGTGCGTACCCGCACCACGGTTTCCACCGGGCTGACCCAGACCTTGCCGTCACCGATCTTGCCGGTGCGTGCGGCCCGCACAATGCTGTCCAGGGCCTTGTCGGTGTCGAAGTCCTCGACCAGCACCTCGACGCGGACCTTGGGCACGAAGTCGACCGAGTACTCGGCACCCCGGTAGACCTCGGTGTGCCCCTTCTGACGCCCGTACCCCTGAACCTCGCTGACCGTCATGCCCAGAATGCCCACCTGTTCAAGGCTGGCTTTGATGTCCTCAAGCGTGAACGGCTTCACGATCGCGGTAATCAGCTTCATTTCTATTCCGCCTCCACTTTGTCGCCCACTCGCTCTCCCTGGCCGAAAGTGCTCTCCGGCAGACTCGCATGAGGAAGGACAGAGCCGGTCGGTGTTGCGAAATCGTAACCGCTCTCCGCGTGCTGAGCTTCGTCGATGCCGGCGGCTTCTGCCTCGGGAGTCAGACGCAGCCCGATCGTGTATTTGAGTATCAGCGCAAGAATTAGGGTGCCGACGGCGGAGTAGAGGAGCACGCTGAACGCGCCGACCGCCTGTCGTTCGAGCTGACTCCAACCCCCGCCGTAGAACAAGCCCTTCGATACACCGGCGACGCCGAAGATGGCGGGGCTTTCCGGGGCGGCAAGCAGACCGACCAGCAGTGTGCCCGCCAGGCCGCCGATCAGGTGCACACCGACCACATCCAGCGAGTCATCGAAGCCGAGTCTGAACTTCAGCCCGACCGCGAGCGCACACAGCACCCCCGCTACCGCACCAATCACCAAGGCGCCCAACGCGTTGACCGACGAGCACGATGGCGTGATGGCGACCAATCCGGCGACGATGCCCGAGGCCGCTCCCAGCGTCGTTGCGTGGCCGTCGCGGATCCGCTCAGTGAGCAGCCAGAAGAGCATGGCCGTGGCGGTGGCGATCGTGGTGGTGATGAATGTCGACCCGGCGACGCCGTTGGAGCTGGTGGCCGAACCGGCGTTGAACCCGTACCAGCCGAACCACAGCAGGCCCGCGCCGAGCATCACAAACGGCACATTGTGTGGACGGAACAGCGTGGTGGGCCAGCCCTTGCGTTTGCCAAGGACGATCGCCAGCACCAGGCCGGCCGTACCGGAGTTGATATGGACCGCAGTACCGCCGGCGAAGTCGATTGCGTGCAGCTTGTTGGCGATCCAGCCGCCGTGCTCGGCCGCGAACCCGTCGAACGCGAAAACCCAGTGCGCAACCGGGAAGTAGACGATCGTCGCCCAGAGTCCGGCGAACACCAGCCAGGCGCTGAACTTCAGCCGGTCGGAGACGGCTCCCGAGATCAACGCGACCGTGATGATCGCGAACATCAGCTGGAAGGCCACGAACACGGTGGCCGGCAACGTACCGGCCAGCGGGATGTCAGTGGCCGCAACGCCCTTGGTGGGATCCGCGGCGACGGAGTTGCCACCGATGAGACCTTTGAGACCCCAGTACTCGGTCGGGTCACCGACGACGTTGCCTTTGTCGTTACCGAATGCCATCGAGTAGCCGTAGAGCACCCAGAGCACGGTGACCACGCCCATTGCACTGATGCTCATCATGAGCATGTTGAGCACGCTTCTGACGCGCACCATCCCGCCGTAGAAGAACGCCAGTCCTGGGGTCATCAACAGCACTAGCGCAGAACTTGCCAGCATCCAAGCGGTATCACCGGTGTTGGGCTGGCCCAGTGTCGGGAAACTCACTCGCTATCACCTCCGGTCGGCCACGAACGGCCGACAGACAAATGTCTGGGGCCTGCACGAGAACCTTGCGCACTTGTTGTTACAAAATGCGGCGCTGCCAGGTTTCGCCGGTGTTACAGAACGGCGCGGTTGGTTCAGCCAAGAAGAGCGTCGACGAAAGCGGCGGGTTCGAATGGCGCGAGGTCGTCGGGTCCCTCCCCCAGGCCGACCAGCTTGACCGGCACGCCGAGCTCTTGCTGGACCCGGAAAACGATGCCGCCCTTGGCCGTACCGTCCAGCTTGGTCAGCACCGCTCCGGTGATATCGACCACTTCGGCGAACACCCGTGCCTGTGCCAGCCCGTTCTGCCCGACGGTGGCATCGAGCACCAGCAGCACCTCGTCGACCGCGGCCCGCCGCGTCACCACGCGTTTGACCTTGCCCAGCTCGTCCATCAAGCCGGTCTTAGTGTGCAGCCGGCCCGCGGTGTCGATCACGACGACGTCGGCGCCCGCCTCGATGCCCTTGTCAACGGCGTCGAACGCCACCGAAGCCGGGTCAGCTCCCTCGGGCCCACGGACCACCTCGGCGCCTACCCTGGCGGCCCAGGCCTGCAATTGGTCGGCTGCGGCGGCGCGAAAGGTGTCGGCGGCGCCCAGCACGACCCGCCGGCCGTCGGCGACCAGGACCCGCGCCAGTTTGCCGACCGTGGTGGTTTTGCCGGTCCCATTGACGCCGACGACCAGCAGCACCGATGGGTGGTCATCGTGCGGCAGAGCCCGCACCGAGCGGTCCAGACCGGGTTGCAGCTCGGTGATCAACACATCCCGCAGCACCGCACGGGCATCGGCCTCGGTTTGTACCTCGTTGCTGGCGAGCCGGCTGCGCAACTGGGCCACTATCGAGCTGGTCACCGTCGGACCCAGGTCGGCAATCAGCAGGGTGTCCTCGATTTGCTCCCAGGAATCCTCGTCGAGGTCGCCGCCACCGATCAGCCCTAAGAGGCTGCGGCCCAACGCATTCTGCGATCTGGCGAGCCGACCGCGCAGGCGCTCCAAGCGCCCTTCGGGCGGTGCGATCTCCTCGGTTGCGGGCGCCGTTGCCGCAGGAGCCGGCTCGATCGGCGGCGTCCGCTCGGCCGGCAGCGCCACCGAATCTGGTTCGGGCAGTTGAACATCGGAGACCGAGCGCTTCGGCGCGTCACGCGGAATTGTCGCGTCGTCACCGACAGCGGGCAGCCCCGTGGTGTCGATGCGTTCGGGAGTTTCGGTGCGGCTGAACGTGATTCCTGATGACGCGGTGTATCCGCCGGAACGATCCAGGGTTGGCGCCTGCTCGCCGGCCGACAGGCTGATCTGTCGACGGCGATAACGCAGCAGCCCCAGTACCAGGAGGGCAATGACGATCAGTGCGGCAGCGACCGCGATCGCGATCCACAGAGCTTCCGGCAACGTGTTCCTCGCTTAGGTAGTCGTGACCAGCTGGTTTAGCTGCTGGCCGCGCATGCGTTGAGAGATCACCGCGGTGATGCCATCGTCGCGCATCGTCAGGCCGTAGAGCGAGTCGGCGACTTCCATGGTCGGCTTCTGGTGAGTGATCACGATCAGCTGCGACTTGGCCCGCAGCAGCTCGAACAGACCGATCAGCCGGCGCAGGTTGGTGTCGTCGAGCGCGGCCTCGACCTCGTCCATGATGTAGAACGGCGACGGCCGGGCCCGGAAGATGGCGACGAGCATCGCGACCGCGGTCAGCGCCTTCTCCCCGCCGGACAGCAGCGACAGTCGCTTGACCTTCTTGCCGGGTGGACGGGCCTCGACCTCGATCCCAGTGGTGAGCATATCGTCGGGGTTTGTCAACAGCAGACGGCCCTCGCCGCCGGGGAACAGTGCGGCGAAAACACCTTGGAATTCCCGCTCCACATCGGCGTAGGCCTCGGTGAACACCTGCAGGATGCGGGCGTCGACATCGGCCACCACGTCCAGCAAATCTTTGCGCGCGCCCTTGACGTCCTCGAGTTGGGTGGACAGGAAGTTGTAGCGCTCTTCCAGCGCCGCGAACTCCTCCAGTGCCAGCGGGTTGACCCGGCCCAACTCGGCCAGCTCTCGTTCGGCGCATTTGGCCCGACGTTCCTGGGTGGGCCGGTCGAACAACAACGGGGCCGGCGCCGTCACCTGCTCGCCGCGCTCGCGGGCCTGCTCGTATTCGGCCATCTCCAGCTCGGTCGGCGGCAGCGATACCTGCGGGCCGTATTCGGCGACCAGGACGTCGGGCGACATGCCGAATTGCTCGAGCACCGTTTGCTCGAGCTGCTCGATGCGCAGCGCCGCTTGCGCTTTGGCCACCTCGTCGCGGTGTAGCGATTCGGTCAGCGTGCCGATCCGGGTGCCCAGCGTGTTCACCTCGTCGCGGACCGCGGCCATAGCCACCGACCGCTGCCGGCGCTCGGCGGACAGCACGTCGCGGTGTTGCGACGCCGCCCCGACCACCTGAGCCAGCCGGCCGGCCACCTGCCGTCCGAGGTCGGCAACCGCGGCGGCCACCGCGGCGGCGTGCTGACGCGCGGCACGGGCTTGCTGGGCCCGCACTCTCGCCTCCCGCTCCGCGGCGGCGGCACGGCGGAGCGAATCCGCCTTTCCACGAACGGCATTGGCGCGTTCTTCGGCGGTCCGCACCGCCAACCGGGCTTCCACCTCGACACCGCGGGCGGCCTCAGCCGCCGCCGCGATCTGGTGACGGTCGACCGGTTCGCCGGTGACGTGTTGAGTCTGTTCGACATTGCTCAGCCGAGTCTCGAGTTCGCCCAGTTCACCGAGGGTCTGAGCACGTCCGGTCTCTAACTCCTCGCGTTGGCGCATCAACCTGCGCCACTCCTCGTCCGCGGCGCGGGCATCCTGACCCAGTCGCCCTAGCTGCTCGTAGATCGCCGAGATGGCCGCGTCGGATTCGTTGAGCGCAGCCAAAGCCTGCTCGGCGGAGTCCTGGCGAGCAGCCTGCTCGCTCAGCGCCCCGGACAATGCTGCGGCCAGCTCGCTGGTTTGCGTCTCGGCTGCGGTGAGTTCGGCCCGCGCCTTGGCGATTTCGGAGGTGATCTCCAGCGTGGAGGGCTTACGGTCCGAACCGCCGCTGACCCAACCGGCCCCCACCAGATCGCCGTCGCGGGTAACCGCGCGCAATCGTGGTCGCGCCGCAACAAGATTCATCGCTTCACTCAGGCCGCCTACCACAGCGACACCGGAAAGCATCGCCAGCAGCGCGCCGCGCAACCGGGTCGGCACCTCGACAAGATCCAGCGCCCAGCACGCGCCGTCGGGCAGCGCGCCCACCGGCGCCGGATCGTGTACGGGCCAGTCGCTCAGCACGATGGCCGCCCGGCCACCGTCGGCCTGTTTCAGCGCGGTGACCGCAGCTGCCGCCGCGGTGAAACTGTCGGCGGCCAGCGCGTCGGCGGCTGCGCCGAGCACCGCAGCCAGTGCGGCCTCATAACCCGACTGCACTTTGACAAGTTTTGCAACTGAGCCGAAAATTCCAGCACTGCTTCGGTTCTGAGTGAGCCATGCGGCGCCGTCTTTGCGTTCCAGGCCGACCGACAAGGCGTCGATGCGGGCCCGCAGGGAAGCCACTTGACGTTCGGCGCCGCGGTCAGCTGATTGCAGTTCGGCAACCCGCTCGTCGGCTAGCCGCAACGCGGCGATCGTCCGGTCGTGATGCTCGTCGAGTCCGACCTCGCCCTGGTCGAGCTCACCGACCCGGCCCTGTACGGTTTCGAACTCGGCCTTGGCCTGCTGCGCACGCGCGGCGGCTTCCTCGATGCGCTCCGACAGCTTGACCACGCCGTCGTCGATCGACTCCACCCGCGCCCGCATGGTCTCCACCTGGCCGGCCAGTCGCGCCAAGCCCTCCCGGCGGTCGGCCTCGGCCTGCACGGCCACCAGGTGGGCCTGCTCGGCCTCGGTGGCAGCTCGTTCGCGGTCGGCAAGCTCCGCACGGGCAGTGTCAAGCCGGGTGCGGGTAGCAGCCAGCTCGCCGAGCAGGTGCTGCTCGGCGGCGGCCACCTCGGCGGCCTCCGCCTCTAATTCGTCGGGGTCGGGGCCACCGGTCGACGTGGTATCGACATCCAGATGCTGCGCACGCTCGCTGGCAATGCGCACGGTCGCTCCGACCCGTTCGGCCAAGGCGGACAACCGAAACCAGGTCTGCTGCGCGGATTCCGCGCGCTCGGACAATGCCGTCAACGCCGTCTCGTGGGCGGCCAGTTCCTCGGATGCCAACGTCATCCGGGCCGAAGCTTCGTCGTGCTCGCGACGCAGTGTCGCCTCGGCCTGGTTGGTGTCGTTGAGCTCGCCCTGGCGAGTGACCACGTCGTCGGCGGCCAGCCGCAGCCGGGCATCACGCAGATCGGCCTGAATGGTTTGGGCCCGCCGGGCCACTTCAGCTTGGCGACCGAGCGGTTTGAGCTGGCGGCGCAGCTCGGTGGTCAGGTCGGTCAACCGAGCCAGGTTCGCCGACATCGACTCGAGTTTGCGGACGGCTTTTTCTTTGCGCTTGCGGTGTTTGAGCACACCGGCGGCTTCCTCGATGAACGCCCGGCGATCTTCGGGCCGGGACTCCAGGATTTCGTTGAGCTTGCCCTGCCCTACGATCACATGCATTTCGCGGCCGATGCCGGAGTCGCTCAATAGCTCCTGGACATCCATCAAACGGCAAGTGCTGCCGTTGATTTCGTACTCGCTCGCTCCGTCGCGGAACATCCGCCGGGTGATCGACACCTCGGAGTATTCGATCGGCAACGCGTTGTCGGAGTTGTCGATGGTGACGGT
>DASXJI010000378.1:0-3999 GCA_036497495.1 Mycobacterium sp. | reverse complement strand
CGGGATGTCGGTCTTCTCGGCGATGATCCGGCCCCACCGCAGGGCGCTCCACGGCGTCTCGATGGCCGGTTTGAGCACCATCGTGTTCCCGGTGGCCAGGATCTGACCCACCTTGTTGCTGATGATCTCGAACGGGAAGTTCCACGGCGTGATGGCGCCGACGACGCCCATCGGTTCTTTGACTACGACGCGGTTGTACGGCACGCCCATCTTGGCGTCCTGATCAAGCATCCGCTCCCAGGCGAACTCCGAGATGTGTTGCGCCGGCCACCGGATCGCGTCGGCCAGCGGCCATTCCAACTGCGCGATGTAGGTCATCCCCACTGTCGCGCCGACTTCGGCGATCAACTCGGCACGGATCTCCTCTTTTTCCTCCTGCAGCGCGTCGTGCAACTGCATCAGGCAGCGTTGGCGGAACTCGTGGTTGGTCGACCAGTCGGTGGTGTCGAACGCGCGGCGGGCCGCGGCGATGGCCTCCTGCATATCTTCGGCGCTCGCATCGGTGGCGAGGCCGAGTACTTCCTCGTTGGCCGGGTTGACGTTCTCGACGGTCTTTCCCGTCGATGAGTCCCGCAGCCGGCCGTCGATGAATAGCCTCGTCTCGGGATTGAACTGGACAGTTGCAGCGGCGACGGGTGAAGCCGTCATTGGCGATCCCTCTCACTGAGTTGTGGCGTGGGCTATTGTAGCCTCTTATAGCTAACTGTTTAGCGGATTCTGGCGTGCGCCCGGGTCCGCGCACCCATGAAGGGGGATTGTTTGTCCGCCCCTGTCGACAGCGCCATTGACAGCAGTCGCCGACTCTACGTATCCGACGTCGCGTCGTACCGCCAGGACTTCCGGCGTTATCTCCGTGACCTCGAACCTGCCGGCGAGTGGCGCGCCGCCGCATTCACCAGCGCCGAAGACGGCCTGGCCCACGACGCTCAGGTGATGGCGCGACTGCACGCCGACGGCTGGAATCGATATGGCTGGCCGGAAGCGGCCGGTGGTCTCGGCGGCAACGAAATCCACCGGGCGGTGTATTACGAGGAACTCGGCTACGCGATGCTGCCGATACCGGCGCAACACTGGACGCTGGAGACGTTGGGCCCCGCCCTCCTCAAGTTCGCTCCCGGCCTGGCCACCACCTACCTGCCCGGCTACCTCAGCGGCGCCGAATGGTGGGGCCAGAGCTTCTCCGAGCCGGAGTCCGGCAGCGACCTCGCGACGCTGCGCACCCGCGCCGTCGATGATGGCGACGGCGGCTTCGTCATCAACGGCCAGAAGATCTGGACCAGCCAGGGGCCGACTGCCACCCGACTGCTCGCGCTGGTGCGTACCGGTACGCCCGAAAGCCGCCACCGCGGACTGACGATGCTGATGGTCGACGCCGACGCGCCCGGGGTCACGATCCGGCCGATCGCACTGGCAAGTGGCCGCCGCGAACTGGCCGAGGTGTTCTTCGACGACGTCAGGGTCGACCGCGAGCGGGTGATCGGCGACGTCGACGGTGGCTGGGCGGTAGCGATGCACCTCATGCAGTACGAACGCGGCATGTACGGCTACGCCGTGCTGAACAAGGTGCTCACCGAGATGAGCCGGCTGCGCGAGGATATGGTGATCGCCGGTGCCACCGACGCGCAACGCCAACGCTTCGCCCGGGTTTACGTCGATGTGGTCGCCGCGCAGGCCCGGACCGCCACGACCGTCCGGCGACTGGCCGCGGGCGAATCGGTCGGGGCAGACAGCAGCATCGACAAACTCCTGTTCGGCCGCGCCGAAAAGCAAGTCAACGACCTGGTTCTCGAGATCAGCCGGGAGCAGATGATCGCCGGAACCGGTCGCGGCAATGCGGCGCTTAACACCGCGCGCGCCGAGTGGTGGTACTCGCGCGCCGCCACGATCATGGGCGGCACGGCCGAGGTGCAACGCGGCATCATCGCCGACCACCTCCTCGGGTTGCCCAAGGAGAAGAGATGAGCCGCCCATGAGCCGCGCAGCGACGATGCGGGCCGCCAAGCGGCCCGAGGAGGAGCGGCGCCCATGAGCAAGGAGGGCAGGCCGATCGACGAGTCGTGGCCGATGGTCGAGGAAGCGGTGTTCCGTCTCTTCGAGGAGCTGGCAGGCAAGTCCGGCAACGGCACCGCCACGTCGGCGGAATCGGGCTCGGCGGAACATGTGGCGATTGGTCCGCGGCTGGCCGACCTGGGCTGGGCCGACATCGAAGCCGAGTATCCCGTCGAGGCCTGTGAGCTGCTGTTCCGTGCCCAGGGCCGATCGCTGGCGCTGACCGACTGCCTGGATCGCGTGATGTTGGCCGAGCTGGCCGGACTGCTCGACGAACCCGCCGACCATGTTTTGCTACCCAGCCTGACCCCTGGACATGTCCCGGGTTCCGCCGACGACTACGCGTCGGGCATCGTGCTCGGTCCACTTGAGGGACGGTTGGTCGTCCCGGTCTCGGGGCCGATGGGAACCGTGTCGCTGGGCGTCGCTGACACGTCGCGACTCGACGGTGAACGCATGGACACCTTCGACGCGTCCGCGTTCTGGACGCAGGTGAGTGGGCCGCTGGACGCCACCCTGGTCGAGGCGTCCACGGAGTGGAACCGCGCGATGGCCGCGGCACAGCGCGCCCTGGCGACCGAATTGGTGGCGCTGGCTGAGCAGGCGCTGCGCATCGCGGTCGAACACGTCAGCGTGCGTGTGCAATTCGGCGCTCCGATCGGATCCTTCCAGTCGCCGCGTCACGCGCTGGCCGATGCGTCGGCGTCGCTGGCCGGCGCGCGGGCGCTGCTCGGCGAGTCGTGGCGCTACGGTGGCCAGCTGTCAGCTGTAATCGCCAAGGCCGCAGCCGGGCGGGCGCACCGCGGGGTCAGCGATGTGGCGCTGCAGGTGTGCGGCGCGGTCGGCCTGACCGCCGAGCACGAACTACACCGTTACGTCACGCGTGGCTTTCAGGTTGATGCGCTTTGCGGGTCGCACGATCACCTCGAAGCGCTGCTCGGCGAGCGGCTGTTCGAGATCTACGCGCCGGGCCGTGCGCTGCCCGCCGTCGTCACCTGGGCCGAGTAGAGGGACGCACATGCGCCGCAACATCTTCGATGAGATCCACGACGACTTCCGGGCCAGCGCGCGGGAATTCTTCGAACGGGAATGCGTGCCCAACACCGAGAAGTGGGAACGGGACGGAAAGGTCAGCCGCGAGGCGTGGCTGGCCGCCGGGGCGGCCGGCCTGATCGGGTGGGAGTTCGACGAGAAGTACGGCGGCCTTGGGGTCAGGGACTTCCGCTTCAACCAGATCATCTCCGAGGAGATGTTCCTCACCGGATCGGTGGGCATCGGCCTTGGCGTACAGAACGACATCCTGGTGCCGTACTTGAACCATCTCACCACCGACGAACAGAAGGCTCGCTGGCTGCCCAAGTTCGTCTCGGGCGAGTACATCGGCTCGATCGCGATGTCGGAGCCCGCGGCGGGCTCCGACCTGGCGGGCATCAAGACCACCGCGCGTGACGACGGCGACCACTGGATCGTCAACGGCCAGAAGACCTTCATCAGCAATGGCCTGTTGTCCAAGCTGGTTCTGACAGCGGTCAAGACCGATCCGTCCGCCCGGCACAAGGGCATCAGCCTGCTGATGATCGAGGACGGCATGGAGGGGTTCACCCGCGGGCGCAAGCTCGACAAGATCGGCCAGTATTCCGCCGATACCTCGGAATTGTTCTTCGAGGACGTCAGGGTGCCCAAGGAGAACCTGGTCGGTGAGCTAAACCGCGGGTTTTACCATCTGGTCTCCAACCTGCCCAGCGAGCGGGTAGGCGTTGCCTGTTACGCGCTGCCCGCCGCTCGTCGAGCGCTGGACCTGACCAAGGCATACGCGCTTGAGCGCACCGCGTTTGGTCAGCCGATCGGCAAGTTTCAGGTCAACAGGCACTTCCTCGCCGAAATGCAGACCAAACTCGACGCCGCCCAGACCTACCTCGACCAATGCGTGCTCTCGGTCAACGACGGCAC
>DASXJI010000377.1:0-7470 GCA_036497495.1 Mycobacterium sp. | reverse complement strand
ACCGGGGCAATGCTGTTCGGCGGGGCAGGTCTTGCCGACGCTGCCGTTCAGGGCGCGCCGACGCCATCGTCAACGACGACCACGTTGGCGGATAACGGCAATGCCAACACCGATCAACACAGCGACAACACCGGTAAGTGGGGCATGTTCGGTCTGCTTGGGCTTTTCGGACTGGCGGGACTGAAACGACGTAACACGAGCGACGCCAGCGTCGACGCGGGACCCACGGCCCCTCGCGGGCGCGTCTAGCATCTGCCCCGCTCTGTTTCAGCCCCCGCCAGCGCTTCACTCTGGCGGGGGCTGTTACCAACCTATGAAAAGGAAATAGTCTGGAAGCGTTGACTTTTCTTCGTCAGGACCAAAGAGTGTGTTGGGCATGTTAGGGGCGCTATACGAAGCTCCGTCGGGCTCTGGGGCGCAAATGAGCGGCTTGGAAACGATGGTGACCAACCTGGTCATCGCCGAGTCGCAACACGAAGCCATTGAGGAACAGCACTTTTGGCCCGCCGTACGCGCGGCGCTCGAAGACGGAGATGCTGGCTGACGGCACTTCCTTCACACGCTCGATAAAGAGTGCCGCACCCTGCAACGTATTGGACCGATCAGGTCTGCGCCACGGTGAGGAATCGGCGGGCAAGGTCGGTTTCGGTCGACGCACCGGCCTCCCAATGCGCGATCCACGGTCCGGTGCCGTCGGACTGGTCGATTATCCCCTCTTCGAGCCAGGTGTAGCGGCCTTTCAAAACGTTGGCGGCCAGCTGCGCGTCGGTGCCGTCGGTGTTGGTCCACAAGGCTTCGAACAGTGCTTCCACCCGCAGGGTGGCTTGTTGACAAAACGCGTCGGCCAGCTCGTAGGCTTGCTCGCCGCGGACCCGGTCCTCGACGCGCTGTGCTTCGGCCCGCACGCATGCCGCGGCCATCGCGAACAGCTCGGCACCGATATCCACCACCCGGCCGAGGAATCCCTGCTTTTGCTCCATCGCCGCTTGCCAACGCGCCATTCCGTAGAAGGTGTTGCGGGCCAGCTTGCGCGCGGAGCGCTCGACGAAACGCAGATGCGTCGCCAAGTTGCCGAACTCGCGATACGCCGTCGGCCGTTGTCCTTCGCCGAACACCAACTGCGGCAGCCACTTTGCGTAGAAGCCGCTCGCGCCCGCCGCCGCCTTCGCCTTCTGGCGGATATCGGCTTTCGGATTCGCGAGGTCGCCCGCGGCACTGAGATGGGCGTCGACGGCCTCGCGGGCGATCAGCAGCCGCATGATCTCGCTGGAACCTTCGAAGATGCGGTTGATCCTCAAGTCGCGGACCACCTGCTCCACTGGCACCGCCCGCTCGCCACGCGCGGCCAGCGACTCCGCGGTTTCGTAGCCACGCCCCCCGCGGATCTGCAGCAGATCGTCACCGATCACGCAGGCCATTTCGCTCGACCACAGTTTGGCCAGCGCCGCCTCAATCCGGATGTCGTTGCGACCCTCATCAGCCATCTGACCGGACAGCTCCAGCACCGACTCGAGTGCGTAGCTCGTCGCGGCCATGAACGAAATCTTTTCGGCGACCGCACCGTGTTCGCCGACCGGCTTGCCCCACTGCACGCGCTCACCGGCCCACTCCCGGGCGATCTTCAGCGACCATTTCGAGGCGCCGGCCGCGATCGCGGGGATCGCGAGCCGTCCGGCGTTCAGCGTGGTCAACGCGATCTTCAGGCCGTCGCCTTCCTTGCCGATGAGGTTGCCGGCAGGCACCCGTACGCGATGCAACCTGGTGAGACCGTTCTCGATGCCACGCAATCCCATGAACTTGTTGCGCCGCTCGACGGTGATACCGGGCGAGTCGGCCTCGACGACGAACGCACTGATGCCGCCACGGTGCCCTTCGCTCTTCGGCACCCGGGCCATCACGACCAGCAATTCCGCGACGACGCCATTGGTCGTCCATAGCTTCACGCCGTCCAGTTCGTAGGCCGCCCCGTCTTCGACCGGCGTCGCCGTGGAGGCCAACCGCGCCGGGTCGGAGCCCACATCCGGCTCGGTCAGCAGAAACGCCGAGATCGCCCCCGCGGCACAGCGCGGCAAGAACTTCTGCTTCTGCTCGTCAGTGCCGGCGAGCTTGAGCGGTTCGGGCACTCCGATCGACTGGTGAGCGGACAGCAGCGCGCCGAGGCTGGCATGCACAGTCGAAACCAACATCAACGCCCGGTTGTAGGCGACCTGCGTCAAGCCGAGCCCGCCGTATTCCGACGGGATCTTCATGCCGAAGCAACCCAGTTCGGCAAGGCCTTTCACATCCTCGTCAGGAATCTGGGCGTCGCGCTCGATGACGCTTCCGTCGACGGTGTCCAGAAATTCGCGCAGCTTGGCCAGAAAATCCCGAGTCTTAGCGGCCTCGTCGTCCGAGGGCTCCGGGAACGGGTGGATGAGGTCCAGCGGAAAGCGACCTAGAAATAATTGTTTGGCCAGCGAAGGCCTGTCCCAACCGCTCTCGCGGGACTCCTCTGCTACCGCTCGTGCCTGTTCTTCGCTGACCTGCGCTTGCTGTGCCATCGGATTTCCCTCACTCGCATCGGCTCCTGCGGCAATTCGACAGTGAGGGTTCCCCGCGGTGCCGCGGGGTACACGCGATCAGCCGTCCAGTTCGCGGGCAACAGCCTTGACGACTTCGGAAACTCTGCGTGCGACCTTTTTGTCCGGGTAGCGGCCCTTGCGCAGCTCGGGCTGCACGGCGCTCTCCAGCAGGGTGATCATGTCCTCGACCATGCCGTGCAGCTCATCGGGGTTGTGCTTGTGCTCGGCGGGCCCCTCACGACGCGGACGGCCGGCCAGTGTGGGCGGCGGGTCGATCAGCTTCACGCTCAGCGCCTGCGGTCCGCGCCGTCCGGATGCCAGGCCGAATTCGACGCGCTGCCCCGCCTTAAGTCCTTCCACGCCCGCGGGCAACGCCGAGGAACGGACGTAGACGTCCTCGCCGTCCTCCTGAGATAAGAAGCCGAATCCCTTCTCAGCGTCGTACCACTTCACCTTGCCATCTGGCACCGGTCTCACCTGCTCGTCTCACGGATAACTCAATGGGGCAACACAACTAAGCGCCCCGCCTGCGCAGGACGCGATGACGACCGATCCTACTCGGAACGCTGCCGGCTGAGCACCCAAGTTTCTCGGTAGGCTGGCGGCGCCCCTGGAGGAAACAATGCGCCTGATCCTGAATGTCATCTGGTTAGTTTTCGGCGGCCTGTGGTTGGCCCTCGGATATTTGCTGGCCGCAGTCATCTGCTTCCTGTTGATCGTCACCATTCCGTTCGGCTTCGCCGCGCTGCGCATCGCGTCGTATGCCCTGTGGCCGTTCGGCCGGACGATCGTCGAGCGGCCCGGCGCCGGCACCGGCTCCCTGATCGGAAACGTCATCTGGATGCTGCTGTGCGGAATTTGGCTGGCGATCGGGCACCTGGTGAGCGCGGTGGCGATGGCCGTGACGATCATCGGCCTTCCGCTGGCGCTGGCCAATCTCAAGCTGATCCCGGTGTCGCTAGTGCCCCTGGGAAAGGAGATCGTTCCGGTGGATCACCCGACGCCATGGGCCGACTCGGGAGCGGTACGACGCTGATTTTCGGCGCGGCGAACCGGAGTCTGCGACCAGGGATTAATCCCTAATCGCCATGTGAGTTCAGTCACATAACGGAATGATCACGGCACGGCAACGGCCTGATCTCGAAGCGTTTAACCAGTGCATACGACGGGCTTTCCTGGCGTTTCTCGTGCTCAGAAAATGCGAAACGCAGGTTTCGTCACAACATGACTCTGCCGCTAACACCAGCTAGCGTCGTCCGCGGGTTACCGAGTCTCCCTGCACGGTAAACCTTCTCGCCTATAGCGCCGAGCTCCATCCAATAGGCGAGCAACGCCAACCCATGGATGGAGGCGGGGGACCCAACGGTCCGCCGAAATCGAACCTGGAGCCGTCCGCGGCTCCTTGGGGTGAAGCCGACGCGTTTCCCACAGGACACGACGAAGGCCGGGCGACCTCTTCCGCCCGAACCCGACAGCTGACCTCGTAGGCGCTTCTCGAGAGGAATCACAGCTGTATGAGTAGCGGCCGTCACCGTAAACCCACCACATCAACCGTCGGCGTCGCCAAGCTGGCTTTCACCGGCGCAGTAATCGGGGGCGGTGGCATCGCCCTCGCCGGTCACGCAGCCGCGGCTCCCGACAACGAATGGGATCGCGTCGCCGCCTGCGAGTCGGGCGGTAACTGGGGCATCAACACCGGCAACGGGTACCACGGCGGGCTGCAGTTCTCGCAGGGCACGTGGGCCGCCCATGGTGGCGGCGAGTTCGCCTCGTCGGCCAACCAGGCCACCCGCGACCAGCAGATCGCCGTCGCCGAGCGGGTGCTGGCCAGCCAGGGCCGCGGCGCCTGGCCGGTTTGCGGACGGGGCCTGACGGCTGCCAGCCCGCGCAACGTCGTTGCTGACGCGCCCGCGCCGGACCCCGCACCGCCCGCCGAGCCGGCCGCATTCGAGCCTCCGCTGCCCCCGCCGCCGGCCGACCCCCCGCCGCCGGCACCGGAGCCACCCGCTCCCCCGCCGCCGGCCGAGCCGGCCGCGGTCGACGCACCGCCGCCCCCGCCGGAGCCTGCTCCCCCGCCCCCTGCTGTCCAGGAAGTGGCCGTCGAGGCACCCGCTCCCGCGGACGCTCCGCCGCCGCCCCCGGAACTACCCGCGCCGCCGGCCGAGCCGATCCAGGCCGAGTCCGTCGCAGTCGAGGCGCCCGCTCCCGCGGACGCTGCGCCGCCGCCCCCGGAACCACCCGCGCCGCCGGCCGAGCCGATCCAGGCCGAGTCCGTCGCAGTCGAGGCGCCCGCTCCCGCGGACGCTCCGCCGCCGCCCCCGGAACCACCCGCGCCGCCGGCCGAGCCGATCCAGGCCGAGTCCGTCGCAGTCGAGGCACCTGCGGACGGACCGCAGGAAGTACATCAGGCCGATGCCGTGGCGCAGTGGAATGTCGTGCCGCAGGCGCCCGCGCCGGCTGACCCGGCGCCGGCACTGCCGACCGCACCGCCGCAGAACTTGGACCCGAGCTACCTCAAGGACCTGCTGACAGCCATTCAGTCGCAGAGCGTGAGTGGCAACCCCGCGTTGTCCTCGCTCGCCTAGCGAGCGCTGGCGGGACGTCGCGAACGGCGGGTGACCCGCTTAGCGGCTGACGTCAGTGACCGGATGCACGTAGGGCAGCTCGTCGGCAGGCAGCGGGAAGATGACGTCGCCGAAAGGCGACAGGGCGCCGGCCCGATCGGTTGCCAGTTCGCTCACGGCATGGTCGTCGGGGTTGGTCGTCGGCCAGCCGTTGTCGACGTACCGAGTCTTCTGCGCCTTCTTGTCAGCCACGGGGTCCATTCTGACAGGTCTCGCGCAACCGCGACGGGTGGGCTCTGCGACTGGCGTCGGCCCCGTTTGTCCGCCGTCGGCTGCGATGGGTCACTCGGCCGACTGCTTTACGCTGGTCAGCAATGACCGAAACCACCCTGGGCATCCCGCTGGGGTCCTGGCTGGCAGAGCTGCCCGACGATCGACTGATCCGTCTGCTCGAGCTGCGGCCCGACCTCGCCCAGCCGCCGCCGGGCAGCATCGCGGCGCTGGCGGCCCGCGGTCAGGCTCGCCAGTCGCTGAAAGCTGCCAGCGACGAGCTGGACTTCCTGCGGTTGTCGGTGATCGACGCGCTACTGGTACTGCAGGCCGACACCGCGTCGGTGCCCGTCACCAAGTTGCTCACGCTGATCGGCGAACGGGCACCCGAAGCCGACGTCCTCGACGGACTCGACGACTTGAAGCAACGCGCCCTGGTCTGGGGTGACGTCGAGCTGCGGCTGGCTCCCGACGCCGGAGCCGGCCTGCCCTGGCATGTCGGCCAGGTGACCCTGGAAGATGTCTCCCAGAGTGCAGAGCAGATCGCCGGGCTGATCGATAGCCTTGACGAGCCGCAGCGCGAGCTGCTGGACCGACTGCTGGAAGGCTCGCCACTCGGCCGCACCCGCGACGCCGCACCCGGAGCTCCAGCGGATCGCCCAGTGCCGCAACTACTCTCCATTGGGTTGTTGCGACGTATCGATGCTGACACGGTGATCCTGCCACGCCGTGTCGGGCAGGTGCTGCGCGGCGAGGAACCTGTGCCGGTGCGGCTGGCCGCACCAGATCCGGTGGTGTCCAGCACGACGCCCGCCGACGCAGACGCGGCGGCCGGTGGCGCCATCATCGACCTGCTGCGCGAACTCGACGTGCTCCTCGAAACACTTGGCGCCGCACCGATATCCGAGCTACGCAGCGGCGGCCTGGGGGTACGTGAGGTTCGGCGGCTGGCAAAAATCACCAGCGCCGACGAGGCCCGGATCGGGTTGATCCTCGAACTGGCCGCCGCCGCGGGTCTGATCGCCAGCGGCATCCCCGATCCGCTACCGGTCGGTGGCGAGCCGCCCTACTGGGCGCCGACAGTGACCGCCGACCGGTTCACCGAGGCGACCACCGCCGAACGCTGGCATCTGCTGGCCACCACCTGGCTCGATCTGGCGGCCAGGCCGGCGCTGATCGGAGGCCGCGGCCCTGACGGCAAACCCTATGCAGCGCTGTCGGATTCGCTGTACTCGACGGCCGCCCCGCTGGACCGTCGTCTCTTGCTCGACATGCTGGCCCAGTTGCCGCCCGGCGCCGGGGTGGACAAGAACACCGCGTCGGCCGCGTTGGTCTGGCGGCGGCCGCGGTGGTCCAAGCGATTACAGCCCGGGCCGGTCGCCGACCTGCTGGAGGAAGCGCAAACGCTTGGACTGGTGGGCCGCGGCGCGATAAGCACGCCGGGCCGAGCGTTCATCGACGGCGCGGACGACGGGGATGCGATCGCCGCCATGGCCCGCGTACTGCCGCCGCCGATCGATCACTTTCTCGTCCAGGCCGACTTGACCGTCGTCGTCCCCGGTCCGCTGCAGCGCCATCTGGTCGAGGAACTCGCAGCGGTGGCAACCGTGGAGTCCGCGGGCACGGCAATGGTGTACCGCGTCAGTGAACAGTCGATCCGGCACGCCCTCGACATCGGCAAGACCGCCGACGAACTGCATAACCTGTTCCACAAGAACTCGAAAACGCCTGTGCCGCAGGGTTTGACGTACATGATCGACGATGTCGCCCGGCGGCACGGGCAACTGCGGATCGGGATGGCCGCATCGTTCGTGCGGTGCGAAGATCCGACGCTGCTGGCCCAGGCCGTGGCTGGCGCCGAACATCTCGGCCTGCGGATGCTGGCACCGACCGTGGCAATCTCGCAGGCGCCGGTCAGCGAAGTGCTCGCGGCCCTGCAGGATGCCGGATTCGCGCCAGCCGCCGAGGACTCCACCGGCACCATCGTCGACATCCGCGCCCGCCGAGCGCGGGTTCCCACGCCGCAGCGCCACCGCCCGCACCGGCCGACGCCGCGCCCGAGCAACGAAACCCTC
>DASXJI010000376.1:0-17395 GCA_036497495.1 Mycobacterium sp. | reverse complement strand
CGCATAGCGGCCCGGGGGATCGAGCTGCCTGGCGACGATGACGTCGGCGACGGCCGCGGCGATCAAACCGCCGATCGCCAGCACGACCTGGACGCCATAGCGCGCTCGCCGGGGCAGGAACGCCTCGACGAGCACGCCGGTCACCGCAACTCCGAAGACGATGAATATCGGTGAGAGCAACCCATATTCGACGCTGGGCGTGGGCACAGGTAGAGACGTCATCGGCGCGGTCCTTCCGCCATACCGGGTAAAGGCGCAGTGCCTGGCCGCACGATCGGTGGTGGGTCCTGCTGACCGATGGTCGCCATGGTGTTTCCGACCGCGGGGTTGATGATGTCGAGCACCGGCTTGGGGTAGATCCCCAGCACCAGCAGCAGCGCGATCAGCGGTGCGACGACCAGGATTTCGCGCGGCACGAGGTCACGGATCCGCTCGTTGCCCTCGGTGACGGGACCGGTCATCACCCGTTGGTACAGCCACAAAATGTAGATCGAGGAGAGGATCAGCGCGGTCACACCGATTGCCGCGGACAGCCAGTAGCGGTTGTATGCCCCTAGCAGCACCAGGAATTCGCTGACGAACGGCGCCAGCCCGGGCAGGGACACGGTGGCCAGGCCCGCGATCAGGAATGTGCCGGCCAGTACGGGGGCCACCTTCTGGACACCGCCATAGGCGGCGATCGACCGGGTGCCGCGCCGCGAGACCAGGAATCCGGCGATCAGGAACACCGCGGCGGTGGAGATGCCGTGGTTGAGCATGTACAACGTGGATCCGCTCTGGCCCTGCGTCGTCATCACAAAGATGCCCAGGATGATGAAGCCGAAGTGCGAGATCGACGTGTAGGCGATCAGCCGCATGATGTCGGTCTGCCCGATCGCCACGATTGCGCCGTAGATGACGCCGATCACTGCCAGTGTGACGATGACGGGGCGGAAATACGTTGACGCGTCAGGGAACAACTGCAGGCAGTACCGCAGCATGCCGAACGTGCCGACCTTATCCATCACCGCGGTGATGAGGACCGCGGTCGCCGGCGTCGATTCCACCGCGGCGTCGGGCAGCCAGCGGTGGAACGGCCACAGCGGCGCCTTGATCGCGAAGGCGACCATGAATCCCAGGAACAGTGCCTTGGTTACAGCTGAAGACGCGCCCAGCGAACCCGAGGTGACGGCGGCGACGATCTGACGGAAGTCGAACGTGCCCGAGCCGTTCTGAGCGGTCACCACGTACAGGCCGATCACGGCGGCCAGCATGATCAGACCGCCGAACAGGTTGTACAGCAGGAACTTCACCGCAGCGCGGGAGCGGTGCGCGCCGCCACCGAAACCGCCGATGAGGAAGTACATCGGGATGAGCATGGCTTCGAAGAACACGTAGAACAGCAGCACATCAAGGGAGACCACCGAGATGAGCACCATCGATTCGATGGTCAGTGTCAGCGCGATGTAGGCCTGGGTCCCGCGTGACCGGTCGCCACCTGACGATCGCAAGCTCGGCGGAGCCGGGCGCAGCGGGTCGTCAGCATCGTCACCGTCGTTCCAGCCGGCGACCAGCAGGAACGGCACCAGGATGGTGGTCAGCAAGACCAGCACCAACGCGATGCCGTCGACGCCGAGGGTGTATCCCGCGCCGAATGCCGGTATCCACGGGTGAGATTCGACGAACTGGTAGGTCGGGCCACCGGCCTTGAATTCCACCGCTAGCGCTATCGACAGCGCCAGCACGGCCACCGACACCGTCACGCCGAGCCATTTGGCGAACTGCCGCCCGCTGGCCGGCACCAGAATGATGACCACGGCACCGGCCAACGGCAGCAGCCACAGCACGGACAGCCAAGGGAACGTCGTTACCACAGTTGCACCGCCAGGATCGCGGCGGCGACCAGCGCCGCTCCGGCCAGCATCGACAGCGCGTAGTTGCGGACGAATCCGGTCTGGAATCCGCGTAGCCACTCGGAGGTGCGAGCCACCAAGTTGCCCAAGGCGTTGACCGCGCCGTCCAGACCCTGGTCGTCGAACTCGACCAGCGCGTGCGTGAGCTGCGCACCCGGTCGCATGAAGACCTCCTCATTGAAGGCGTCGCCGTACAGATCTCTGCGGGCGGCGACGGTCAGCACCGAGACGTCGGCGGGTGTCGTCTCGGGCACCGGGCGGCCGAGGTAGCGCCACAAAGCGATCAGGAAGCCGACGGCAACGACACCGACGGCGACCGCGCTGATCACCCACGACGGCGCCACAGGCGAGCTCTCCTCGAAGGTGGTCACCGGTTCCAGCCAGTGCCGCAGCGTGCCGCCCCAGCCCAGCAACCCGCCGGAGAACACCGATCCGACCGCGAGCAGGATCATCGGCCAGGTCATCAACGCCGGCGCTTCATGCGGATGTGTGTCTGGCGCCCAACGCTTTTCACCAAAGAAGGTCAGCAGCATCACCCGGGTCATGTAGAACGCGGTGATTCCGGCGCCCAGCAGGGCAGCCCCGCCCAGGATCCAGCCGCCGGCTCCGCCCGCCCCCAATGCGGCTTCGATGATGGCGTCTTTGGAGAAGAAGCCCGCGAACGGCGGCACGCCGATGATCGCCAGGTAACCCACGCCGAAGGTGGCAAAGGTCACCGGCAGCGCGCTGCGCAGACCGCCGTAGTGGCGCATGTCCTGTTCCTCGTGCATCGCGTGGATTACCGCGCCGGAGCCGAGGAACAGGCCGGCTTTGAAGAAGCCGTGGGTGAGCAAGTGCAGGATCGCGAACGCGTAGCCCGCCGGTCCGAGACCCGCGGCCAGCACCATGTAGCCGATCTGGCTCATCGTGGACGCCGCCAGCGCGCGTTTGATGTCGTCCTTGGCGCAGCCGATGATCGCCCCGAACATCAGCGTGACCGCCCCGACGATGATCACGGCGAGGCGGGCGTCCGGGGACAGGGTGTAGAGCGGGTTGCATCGCACGATCAGATAGACGCCGGCGGTCACCATCGTCGCGGCGTGGATCAACGCCGACACCGGGGTGGGGCCCTCCATTGCGTCCCCGAGCCAGGCCTGTAGCGGAACCTGCGCGGACTTGGCGCACGCGCCCACCAGCAGCAGCAGTCCGATCCAGGTCAGTGCGCTGTGGCTGGCGCCCGCCGCCCGGCCGAACACGCCGGAGTAGGAGAGCGTGCCGAAGTTGGCGAAGATCACGAAGATCGCCAGCGCCAGCCCCGCGTCGCCGACCCGGTTCATCACGAAGGCCTTCTTGGCCGCAGTGGCCGCGGTGGGCTTGTGGTACCAGAATCCGATCAGCAGGTAGGACGCCAGGCCCACGCCTTCCCAGCCGGCGTAGAGGACCACGAAATTGTCGGCCAGCACCAGCAGCAGCATCGCTGCGAGGAAGAGGTTGAGGTAGGCGAAAAACCGTCGGCGATCGGGATCCTCGGCCATGTAGGCCACCGAGTAGATGTGGATCAGCGATCCGACGCCGGTGATCAACAGCACGAAACAGATTGACAGCTGGTCGATTCGCAGTCCGAAGTCGACCTGCAGGCTGCCGACCGGAATCCAGGTGTACAAGTTCTGGATGATGGTCCGTGCGTCGCCGTGCCGGCTGAGCAGGTCGGACAGCAGCGCCACGCCGACGCCGAACGACGCCAGTGCCGTTGCGCAGCCCAACAGGTGTCCCCACGCGTCGGTCCGCCGGCCGCCGACCAGCAATATCGCGGCGCCGGCCGCGGGCAACGCGACCAGCAGCCAGATCAGATGTGTCAGTGATGTCACGGGCCGCTAACCTTTAAGCAGGTTGGCGTCGTCGACCGAAGCCGATTTACGGGCACGGAAAACCGTCATGATGATGGCCAGACCGACCACCACCTCGCAGGCGGCTACGACCATCGTGAAGAAGGCCACCATTTGGCCATCGAGGTGGCCGTGCATCCGGGCGAACGTGACGAAGGCCAGGTTGACCGCGTTGAGCATCAGCTCCACGCACATGAACATCACAATCGCGTTGCGCCGCAACAGGACACCGGCAGCACCGATGGTGAACAGCAGCGCGGACAGGTACAGGTAATTCTGCGGATTCACGACGCACCCCCTCTAGTGATGCCGCCAGAACCGTTCGAGCCGTGACTGGCCGGCATGTCGCGATCCTGGACCGGCCTCAGCTCCAAGACCGCGGGCACCGACAACCGGGACGGGGAGCCGTCGGGCAGCCGTGCAGGAGTATCGACCGCGTTGTGCCGGGCAAACACACCGGGACCGGGAAGCGGGGTCGGGTGCCCACCGGGCTGGAACCGCTCGACGGACATCTCGCGCTGCGTCTTGCGACGCTCGAAGCGCTCCCGGTGCGCCAGGATCATCGCGCCGATGGCTGCGGTGATCAGCAGGGCGCTGGTCAGCTCGAACGCCCACAGGTACTGTGAGAAGATCAGCGCCGCCAGACCCTGGACGTTGCCGCCGGCGTTGGCCTCCGTCAATCCCGCGTAACCCTGGGTGCCGGCGCTGCCGATGCCGGCGATGAGCACGATGCCGAACGCCAGACCGGCCAGCACGGCGGCAACCCGCTGCCCGCGCAGCGTTTCCACCAAGGACTCCGCCGAGTCGACGCCGATCAGCATCAGGACGAACAAGAACAGCATCATCACCGCGCCGGTGTAGACCACGATCTGTACGACGCCGAGGAACAAAGCGTCTTCGATCATGTAGAACACCGCGAGGACGATCATCGTCATCGCCAGTGACATCGCGCAGTAGACCGCGTTGGCGGCCATCACCACACCCAGCGCCCCGATCAGCGCCAGCGTGCCCAGTATCCAGAAGGTCACCGCCTCACCCGTGGACGTGCGGGTGATCGCGTCAGCGGCCAGCAGGGTGGTCATCGGTGCGATCACTTCGTGACGTCCGGACTCCGCTTGTCGCGAAGGCCTTCTGCGGTGATGTTGTCGCGGTAGTAGTCGACGTCGGTGGATCCTTCGGCCCTGGGGTGCGGCGCCGGTGTCATTCCTTCAAGCATCGGTGCCAGTAGGTCCTGCTTTTCATAGATCAAGTCGGCCCGGTTGTCGCCGGCCATCTCGTAATGGTTGGTCATCGTCAGCGCACGGGTGGGGCAGGCTTCGACGCATAACCCGCATCCGATGCAGCGCAGGTAATTGATTTGGTAGACCCGGCCGTAGCGTTCGCCGGGCGAAAACCGTGCCTCGTCGGTGTTGTCGGCGCCTTCGACATAGATCGCGTCGGCCGGACACGACCACGCGCACAATTCGCAGCCGATGCACTTCTCCAGGCCGTCGGCGTAGCGGTTGAGTTGATGACGGCCGTGGTAGCGCGGCTTCACCGGGCCCGGGTTCTCCGGGTAGCTCTCGGTGACGGGCCGTTTGAACATCGAGCCGAACGTGACGCCGAATCCGGCGAGCGAACTCAGGAATTTAGCCATGTGCAGACTCCTTGCTCGCCGTCAACGGCAACTGGCCGGGCAGCGGCGGCGTGGGAAATGCCGGCTCGAAGGAGGCTGCTTCGACCGGTTGGTTACGGCGCCGTCTGTTGCGAATCTGCCTGTTGCTGAATGGTCTTTGCAGCAAATAGAGCAGCAGGACGGTGACGACGATGCTGGCGCCGACCAGCAGCGACGTCCAGTGCGGATAACCCTGGTCCCGCAGCGTGCGGATCGCTGCGGCGATCAGTGTCCAGATCAGCGACACCGGGATCAACAGCTTCCACCCCAGCGCCATGAACTGGTCATAGCGCAGCCGCGGCAGGGTGCCCCGCAGCCAGATGTAGAAGAACAAGAAGACCCACACCTTGGCGGTGAACCACAGCACCGGCCACCAGCCGCTGTTGGCTCCCGCCCACATGTTGATCGGCCACGGCGCGTGCCAGCCGCCCATGAACAGCGTGGCAGCCAACGCCGATACCGTGGTCATGTTGATGTACTCGGCGAGGTAGAACATCGCGAAGCTCAGCGACGAGTACTCGGTGTGGAAACCGGCGACCAGTTCGCCTTCGGCCTCGGGCAGGTCGAACGGCGCCCGGTTGGTCTCGCCGACCATGGACACCAGGTAGGTCGTGAACGACGGCAGCAGCAGGAAGACGTACCAGACCCGGGCCTGGGCCGACACGATCTGCGATGTGGACATCGTTCCGGCGAAGAGGAACACGGTGGCGAACGACAGACCCATCGCGACCTCGTAGGAGATCACCTGCGCTGTCGAGCGCACGCCGCCCAGCAGCGGATAGGTCGAGCCCGACGACCAGCCCGCCAGCACGATGCCGTAGACCCCGATCGACGAGAGCGCCAGGATGAACAGCACCGCCACCGGCAGGTCGGTCACCTGCAGCGGGGTCCAGTGGCCGAACACCGAAACCTGCGGCCCGAACGGGATGAACGCGAAGGCCGTGATCGCCGGAATCGTCGAAATGGCCGGAGCCAGGATGAAGATCGGCTTCTCGACGCCGAACGGGACGATCGGTTCCTTCAGCGCCAGCTTGATGCCGTCGGCGAGGCTTTGCAGATAGCCGCGCGGCCCGACCCGGTTGGGTCCCCAGCGCAGCTGCATCCGGCCCAAGATCTTGCGTTCGGCCAGGATCGCGATCAGCACGGTCAGCACCAGGAAGACAAAGACCAGAAGCGATTTGGCCAAAATCAGCCACCAGGTGTCGTGCCCGAAACCGGGAATCATTTGCGCCGCTCCTCCCCATCGCTTCGTCCCGCTCGCCGCTCCGCGGCTGGAGGCGCCCCCACTGCATCGTCGCCGGCGGTGTGCACCCCAATTTTGACGACGGCGCCGGGCGTGACCCCGAGTTGCCGGTGCACCGCCGAGCCCGGCGAGTTCAGCGGCAGCCATACCACCTGGTCGGGCATGTCGGTGATCGTCAACGGCAGCGTGATCGTGCCGCGCGCGGTGCTGACGGTGACCTTGTCGGCGTCGGCGGCGCCGATCGCGCCCGCGGTCTCTGCCGACAGCCGCACCACCGGGGTCCGTGCAGTGCCGGCCAGGTGTGGCTCGCCGTCCTGTAGCCGCCCGTCGTCGAGCAGCATCCGCCAGCCGGCCAACACGGCCTCACCGGCACCGGGTGCCGGTGCCCCGGCCGCGGCGACGGTCGGCGCCGGGCCGGGCGTGCCGTCCCAGGTGCCCATCGCATTCAGTTCGGCGAGCGCGGCGGCCACCGTGGGGAAGCCGAGGTCGATGCCCAGCTCGTCGGCCAGGATGTCGAGTACTCGCAGGTCGGGCGTGGCGGCCGGCGGCAGCGCTTCCGAGAAGCTGCGCTGGCGACCCTCCCAGTTCATGTAGGTGCCCGCCTTCTCGGCCGCGGGCGCGATCGGGAACACCACGTCGGCGCGCTCGGTCACCGCACTGTGCCGCAGCTCCAGGCTCACCACAAAACCTGCGGCGTCCAACGCGGCCAGTACCGCGGCGGGATCGGCGAAGTCGTCGGGCTCGATGCCACCGATCAGCAGCGCACCCAGCGACCCGTCGGCGGCCGCAGCCAGGATTCCCGCGGCGTCACGGCCTGCGGCAGAAGGCAATTCGGAAACGTGCCAGCCCTGGGCCACCTGCGCGCGGGCAGTGTCGTGGCTGAGCGGCCGGCCACCGGGCAGCAACCCCGGCAGCGCGCCGGCCTCGAGGGCGCCGCGCTCGCCGGCGCGGCGGGGCACCCAGGCCAGCTGGGCGCCGGTGCTTTCGGCCAGCCGGGCCGCGGCCGACAATCCGCCGGGCACGTCGGCCAGCCGTTCGCCGACGAGGATGACCGCCCCGGGCTTGGACAGCAACTTACCCAGTTCTTCGGCGGCCAGTCCGTCCAACGCGACGGCCTCGCCGCCAGGCGCGGTCTGGATCAGCGTGCCCTGCATCTTCTGCAATCCGTTGCTGGCGAACGGCGCAACCGCGTGCACCGCCAGCCCGTGCTTGCGGGCGGCTTTGCGCAGCCGCAGGTACACGATCGGCGACTCTTCTTCCGGTTCGAAGCCGGCGAGCAGGACCACCGGCGCCGACTCCAGATCGGAGTAGCTGGTCGTGATCAGGTTGCCCGCGACCCGAGCCGCCAGGAACTGCGTCTCCTCACCGGAGTGCGGGCGGGCGCGGAAGTCGATATCGTTGGTGCCCAACACGATTCGGGCAAACTTGGAGTAGGCGTAGGAGTCTTCGACGGTCAGCCTGCCACCCGGCAGCACACCGGCACCGCCGGGTGCTGTGGTCAGGCCCTCGACGGCGGCGGCGACCGCATGCGGCCACGACGCCGGCACCAGCGAGCCGTCGGCGTCGCGGACCAGGGGAGTGGTGATCCGGTCACCCAGCGTGGCGTAGTTGAAGGCCCACCGGCCCTTGTCGCAGTTCCACTCCTCGTTGACCTCGGGCTCGTCGCCGGCCAGCCGGCGCAGTACCTTGCCGCGGCGGTGGTCGGTGCGCTGCGCGCATCCCGACGCGCAGTGCTCACACACGCTCGGGCTGGAGACGAGGTCGAACGGGCGGGCCCGGAAGCGGTAGGCGGTGCCGGTCAGGGCGCCGACCGGGCAGATCTGAACGGTGTTGCCGGAGAAGTACGACTCAAACGGTTCGTTGGCGTAGATGCCGACCTGCTGCAGCGCGCCGCGTTCCAGCATTTCGATGAATGGGTCGCCGGCGATCTGGTCGGAGAACCGGGTGCAGCGCGCGCACAGGATGCAACGCTCGCGGTCCAGCAAGACCTGCGACGAGATGTTGATCGGCTTGGTGAACGTGCGCTTGACGTCTTCGAAGCGGGAATCGGGGCGACCGTTGGACATCGCCTGGTTCTGCAACGGGCACTCGCCGCCCTTGTCGCACATCGGGCAGTCCAGCGGGTGGTTGATCAGCAGCAATTCCATCACGCCGTGCTGCGCCTTGTCGGCGACCTCCGAGCTGAACTGCGTGCGGACCACCATGTCGTCGGCGACCGGGATGGTGCACGACGCCATCGGCTTGCGCTGCCCCTCGATCTCGACGATGCACTGGCGGCACGCGCCGACCGGGTCCAGCAGCGGGTGGTCGCAGAACCGGGGAATCTGCACCCCGATCAACTCGGCCGCGCGGATCACCAAAGTCCCCTTGGGAACACTGATTTCGGTGCCGTCGATGGTGAGCGTCACCAGCTCGGGCTCGGTGACCTTCTCTCCGGTGTCCGCCGTTTGTGTCATCGGCGCCACTCCTCCTCATCGCTTCGCTCTGCATCGTCGTCGGCGCGTGTCATGAGGCTCCGTTCGGCGCGAGCATGGACAGCTTGGGGTCGAACGGACAACCGCCGCTCTCGATGTGCGCGACGTATTCGTCGCGGAAGAATTGGATCGACGACGCGACCGGGCTTGCCGCTCCATCGCCCAAGGCGCAGAACGACTTTCCGAGAATCGCATCGGAGATATCCAGCAGCTTGCCGAGGTCCTCGATGGTGCCGCGGCCGGATTCCAGGCGGTGGTAGATCTGGCTGAGCCAGAACGTGCCTTCGCGGCACGGCGTGCACTTGCCGCACGACTCGTGCTTGTAGAAGTCGATCCACCGGCCGACCGCGCGCACCACACACGTTGTCTCGTCAAAGATCTCCAACGCCTTGGTGCCGAGCATCGAGCCGGCTTCGCCGACGCCCTCGTAGTCGAGTCGCACGTCGAGATGTTCGTCGGTCAGCAGCGGCGTCGACGACCCGCCTGGCGTCCAGAACTTCAGCTTGTGACCGGCCCGCACACCACCGGCGTAATCGAGCAGTTCGCGCAGGGTGATGCCCAGCGGCGCTTCGTACTGGCCTGGGCGAGTGACGTGTCCCGACAGCGAATACAGCGTGAAGCCAGGCGATTTCTCACTGCCCATCGACCGGAACCAATCCACGCCGTTGAGGATGATCGGCGGGACGCTGGCGATGGTCTCGACGTTGTTGATCACCGTCGGGCAGCCGTACAGGCCGGCTACCGCGGGGAACGGCGGACGGAGTCGTGGCTGGCCGCGACGGCCCTCCAACGAGTCGAGCAGCGCCGTCTCCTCGCCGCAGATGTATGCGCCGGCTCCGGCGTGCACCACCAACTCGAGGCCGTAGCCCGAGCCGGCGATGTTGCGGCCCAGGTAGCCGTTGGCGTACGCCTCGGCCACCGCGTTTTGCAGGCGTCGCAGCACGGGCAGCACTTCACCGCGCACATAGATGAAGGCGTGGCTGGCCCGGATCGCGTACGACGCGATGATCACGCCCTCGACCAGGACATGCGGGGTGGCCAGCATCAGCGGAATGTCTTTGCACGTACCGGGTTCCGACTCGTCGGCGTTGACCACCAGGTAGTGCGGCTTGGCGGCGGCGCCACTGTCGCCCTGCGGGATGAACGACCACTTCGTTCCGGTCGAGAATCCAGCGCCGCCGCGACCGCGCAGCCCGGAATCCTTGACGGCGGTGATCACCGCGTCCGGGTCCATCTTCAGGGCCTTCTCTAGTGCCTGGTAACCGTTGTTGCGGCGATAGGTCTCCAGCGTCCACGACTCCGGGTCGTCCCAGTACCGGCTCAGCACCGGAGCCAACGGTGTTTGCGCCATTACTGCTTCCCCCCAGAGTTTTCCGGTGACGGCTGGGATTCTGCGCCGCTCCTCAGCGTCGCTTCGCTCTGCATCGTCGACGGCTGGGATTCTGCGATCATGTTCTGCTCCTTGGCGACCTGAAGGCCGGCCAACGTGGCCGCAGCGGCTCCGCCTTGGCCTGCGTCCGGCCGCGGGTCGGGGAAGCCCGCCAAGATTCGCTCGGTCTCCTTGAACGTGCACAGTGGAGCGAGTCCGCGCGACGGGGCCGGCGGTTGCCCGGAGCGCAGTCCGTCGACGAGATCGCGCGCCGACTCGATGGTCTGGTTGTCGTAGAACTCCCAATTCACCATTACCACCGGCGCCAAGTCGCACGCCGCGTTGCACTCGACGTGCTGCAGGGTGACCGATCCGTCCTCGGTGGTCTCGTCATTGCCGATACCGAGATGCTCTTTGAGCGAGTCGAAGATCGCGTCGCCACCCATCACCGCGCAGAGTGTGTTGGTGCACACCCCGACGAAATAGTCACCGGTGGGCCCGCGTCGATACATGGTGTAAAAGCTTGCGACGGCGGCGACTTCGGCACCAGTCAGCCCGAGCTGCGCTCCGCAGAACTCCACACCGGCCGGCGTGATGTAGCCGTCCTCGGACTGCACCAGGTGCAGCAGCGGCAGCAGCGCCGAGCGGGGTTCCGGATATCTACCGATGATCTCCTTGGCGTCGACCTCCAAACGTGCCTGCACGTCGGCCGGGTACGACTGGGGCGCGCCGTCGGTGACGAACTGGCCGGGCTCCTCGGGTGGCGGGCCAAGCCGGATGAACACCCGCTCGCCGTTGCTGCTGGCGCCGGGAGTCTGTGCTGCGGTCATCGATCCACCCCGCCCATCACCGGGTCGATACTGGCCACCGCGGTGATCACATCGGCAACCATGCCACCCTCACACATGGCGGCGACGGCCTGAAGGTTGGTGAACGACGGGTCCCGGTAGTGCACCCGATACGGGCGTGTGCCGCCGTCGCTGACCATGTGCACGCCCAATTCGCCGCGTGGTGACTCGACGGCGACGTAGACCTGCCCGGCCGGAACCCGGATGCCCTCGGTGACGAGCTTGAAGTGGTGGATCAACGCTTCCATCGAGCCGCTCATGATCTTCTCGATGTGCTCAGGCGAGTTGCCCAAGCCGTCCGGGCCGACTTTCAGATCAGCCGGCCAGGCGATCTTGCGGTCCTCCACCATGGTCGGACCGGGCCGCAACTTGTCCAGGCACTGCTCTACGATCTTCACCGATTCCCACATCTCCTTGACGCGAATGATGTAGCGGCCGTAGGCATCACAACCATCGTCGGTGATCACGTCGAACTCGTAGTCCTGGTATCCGCAGTAGGGTTCGGTGCGACGCAGATCGTGCGGCAACCCGGTGGACCGCAGACACGGCCCGGTAATTCCCAGAGCTATGCAGCCGGTCAGGTCCAGGTAGCCCACATCCTTGGTGCGCGCCTTCCAGATAGCGCTCTCATTGAGCAGGTTGCCCATGTCGCGCAAGAAAACCTTCAGCTTCTTGAGGGCTTCGGCGATCTCGGTCTGCGCGTTGGGTGGCAGGTCCGCCGCGACCCCGCCGGGCCGGATGTAGGCGCTGTTCATCCGGAGCCCGGTGATCGACTCGAACAGCGTGAGGATGATCTCGCGACCCTGGAAGCCGGTGAACATCGGCGTCATCGCGCCCAACTCCATACCGCCGGTCGCCAGGGCGACCAGGTGCGAGGAGATCCGGTTGAGCTCCATCATCATCACCCGAATGACGTTGACGCGTTCGGGGATCTCGTCGGTGATCCCGAGCAGCTTCTCCACACCCAGGCAGTAGGCGGTTTCGTTGAAAAACGGTGACAGGTAGTCCATTCGGGTCACGAACGTGACACCCTGCGTCCAGTACCGGTACTCCAGGTTTTTCTCGATTCCGGTGTGCAGGTAGCCGATTCCGCATCGAGCGTCGGTGACGGTCTCGCCTTCGATCTCCAGGATCAGTCGCAGCACGCCGTGCGTGGACGGGTGCTGCGGACCCATGTTGACGACGATCCGTTCGCCGGTCTCGCCCTTGCGGGCGGCCTCGACGACCTGGTTCCAATCTTGACCTGTGAGAGCGATTAAGGTGTCCGAGCCATCCTCGTGCGCCGCGTTCATGGTGTCGCTCATCAGTTGTAGGACCTCCGCTGGTCGGGCGGGGGAATCTGCGCGCCCTTGTATTCCACCGGGACACCCCCGAGCGGGTAGTCCTTGCGCTGCGGATGCCCCTGCCAGTCGTCGGGCATCTCGATGCGGGTCAACGACGGGTGGCCGTCGAAGATAATGCCGAAGAAGTCGTAGGTCTCGCGCTCATGCCAGTCGTTGGTCGGGTAGATCGCGAACAGCGAGGGAATGTGCGGATCACCGTCTGGCGCAGCCACTTCCAGTCGGACCCGACGGCCGTGGGTGATCGAGTTCAGCGGGTACACCGCGTGCAACTCGCGTCCGGTTTCGTCCGGGTAGTGCACGCCGTTGACGCCCAGGCAGAGCTCGAAGCGTAGCTGAGGGTCATCACGAAGCCGGCGGGCGACCTGCGGCAGCAGTTCGCGCCGTACGTGCAGCGTCAGCTCGTCGCAGTAGACGACGACTTTCTCGACGGCGTCGGCGAATTCGACGTCATCATCGGCTTTCAGCGCCTCGGCCAGCCGGTCGACCAGCTCGTCGAAGTATCTGCCGTAGGGCCGCGGACTTCCTTCGTCGATCGTGACTTGGCGGATCAGTCGTCCGTAGCCCGAGGTGTCACCGCTGCCCCGGACGCCGAACATGCCGCGACGAACGCCGATCAGCTCGGCGTCGGAGGAGTCGGTGCCAACGGGCGTTCCGCCGACTTCGCTGGCTGCGCGCTTGGGATCGTGCTCCGGTGAACTCATCGCAGCAGCCCGTGCATCTCGATCGTCGGCCGGGCGGCAAGGGCCGCCTGCTCGGCTTCGGCGATGGCCTGCTCGCGGTTGACGCCCAGCGGCATCTCTTGAATCTTGTCGTGCAGCTTGAGGATTGCGTATAACAACATCTCCGGACGCGGCGGGCAGCCGGGCAGGTAGATGTCCACCGGCACGATGTGGTCGACGCCCTGCAGGATCGCGTAGTTGTTGAACATGCCGCCAGACGATGCGCAGACGCCCATCGCCAGTACCCATTTGGGTTCGGCCATCTGGTCGTAGATCTGACGCAGTACCGGGGCCATCTTCTGGCTGACCCGGCCGGCCACGATCATCAGGTCGGCCTGCCGGGGTGTCGCCGAAAATCTCTCCATGCCAAATCGCGCGATATCGAAACGCGGCCCGGCAGTCGCCATCATCTCGATCGCGCAGCAGGCCAGTCCGAATGTGGCCGGCCACAACGAGTTCTTGCGAAAGTATCCCGCCAGCTGTTCAACGGTCGTCAGCAAGAAGCCGCTCGGCAGTTTCTCTTCCAGACCCACGATTTACCTCAATCCCACGTCAAGCCGCCGCGGCGCCACACGTATGCGTAGGCCACGAAGACGGTGAGCATGAACACCACCATCTCGATCAGCGCGAATAGTCCCAGCTGGTCGTAGCTGACCGCCCACGGGTACAGGAACACGATTTCGATGTCGAAGACGATGAACAGCATTGCCGTCAGGTAGTACTTCACCGGGAACCGCTGCCCGCTGCCGGCGTGCGGCGCGTTGGCCGGCTGGTCGCTGGGCTCGATCCCGCATTCGTATGCCTCCAGCTTGGCGCGGTTGAAGCGCGACGGGCCGGTGATCTGGGCGAGCGCGACCGAGCCGAACGCGAAGGCCGCGGCGATCCCTCCGAGTACGAGAATGGGTAGGTAGAGATTCATCCCGCGACGACGCTTCCTCACTGTGGTCTAGGGGCTGGGCTGTGAGCGCAACCACAGCCTAGCGACCGTGTGTGGCCCCGCGCTCAGCAGGTTAGATGTGACCTCAACCACAACTTGGTGAACGGATGGCGTCACGAGTCAGACGCCAACGCGCCAACCATGCGAAATTCGCGAATTATCCAGAACGCAAACCGATTTGGCTGATTTTCAAGCCACGATCTGCGAGGTTATGGCGCCCCGCCCAGCGCCGGGGAGGGAGTGCGCCAAGGCTGGCTGAGCGGCTACTGAACCGGGGTGCGCAGCAACTCGAGCACGGTCCGGCTGAGCCGAATCGGGTCGATCGGGTGGGAGACCGCGCCCTCGGCGCGCGACCAGCTGGCCAGCCAGGCGTCGTCGCGACGTCCGGTCAGCACCACGATCGGCGGTCCGTCGTCGATTTCGTCTTTGAGCTGTTTGGCGATGCCCATGCCGCCTTCGGGGGTCGCCTCGCCATCCAGAATGGCCAGATCGATGCCGCCCGCGTCCAGCTGCTGGATCACGACCGGCCCGGTCGCGACCTCGATATAGCTCAGCTCGGGCAGGTCCGGATGCACTCGTTTGCCCAACGCTGTCATGACAGCCTGTCGGGTGTTGGCGTTGTCGCTGTACACGAGGATCCGCAAGGGGCCGGTGGCAGACACGGTCCAGATCGTACTGCCCGGCGGCAGTTACCGCGGCGCCCGCACGAAGTACGCGTCGGCCGACACCGTCGCCGTCTTCGCGACCATGCCCAGCCGGTTCCAGCCGACGTCGAAGTGGTCGCGGTCGATCTCGGTTTTCGCCGACACCTGCATCGAGCCGTCGTCGAGCGCAGTGACGTGGACCGGCAGCGGCACCGCTTCGGTAACCCCTTTGATGCTGAACGTGGCCCGCAGGGCGGCATCGTTGCCGGTCATGGGCTCGACCGCGGTCACCACCACGCTGATGTCCGGATAGCGGTCGGCGTCGAAGAAATCGGCCGATCGCAGATGCTCGTCGCGCTTACCGATGCCGGTGCGCAACGAGGCGACCTGAATATCGAGGCGGCCGAAGATTGCGCCTTTGCCGGTGACCTGGCCGTCGCCGCTGACGCCGGTGAAGTGGCCTTTGACGTTGATCAGGCCCCAGAAGTTTTTGATCTTGAAGTTGACGGTTGAGCGGTCCGGATCCAGGCTCCACACCCCCGCGGTGTCCGGATCGTTCAGCAGTGTGTCGACGTTCGTCATTTGCGCCACTCCTCCTCATCGCTGCGCTCTGCATCGTCGTTGGCGCGCGTCATTTGCGCCACTCCTCCTCAGCTCATTATCGGCGCGAGTTCCGCCGGGTCGAAGTACTCGTCGATGCGGTTGATCAGGCCGTGACGGCCTACCTTGATCACGATGCAGACCCGCAGCGCGATCAATCCGCCATTGCGGCCGGTGGCATGCAGGATGTGCTGCTGGACGAAGCCGTCGGGTAACAGCTGACGGTCGAGAACTTCGTAGCTGCGCTGCGCGGTGACGTCGATGAACCAGTGCAGAACCCGTAGCGCCCGAGCTTTGTCGTCGTCCCGGCGGGAGCCGACCCGCCACACCGCGATGTCGTCATCGAACATCTGCTCCAGGCTTGCTTCATCGCCTCGAACGATCGCCTCAAACAGCTGATCGGCCACGTCGACGACGGAGGTCTCGGCTGCTGGCATGGCAGCTCCTGTGTTGTCTTCGGGTCGTGTCGAAGCTGGACAAACATGACCGTACCCGCACGTGCGCGGTGAGAGTGGCGGCTCCTCACATGGGCGAACTCAGAACAGCGTTCCGCAGTAAGGGGCCTTTTCCGCACCGAAGGCGGCGTCCAAGTTGGCCAGCGATCCGCTGCGCAACTCCGTTATCCGGTGAGCCCGGGCAAGTTCGGGTGCTCGATGCGCGCCCATCAAAATCGTGGTCAGCCCTGCGAGACCGATCTCGATGTCGGCGGGCCCGTCATGTGGCGTGCATTTGCCCGCGCCGTCACGAGTTCGGAGGTGGAACGTCCCGCCCGAAAGGCCCAATGGATCTTCGACATCCAGCACCAGTTCGGTGTCAGCGTTGTACGTTCGGGCACCGAGCACTTCGGGCACATCGTTGATACGCGCCCACAGCCAGTCGCTCTTTCCGGTGATTTCAGCCGCGCGCTGGTCGGTGAGTTTGAGTGGAAGCGGATCGTCGGGCGGCAACTCAATCCTGACTTCGTAGAACATTTCCAAGGCCAACAATGTTTGCAGCAGTTCGGTGTGCGCTTCTTCTGTGATGGCGCAGAAGTCCTCGACAAGGGCGGTGCCGAAGGGCGGGCGGAACTCGTGGGTGGTTTCACCGATAAGTCGGTAGGTCAGGAAGCCATCCGGATGAATGGTGCAATTCAGCACAGATCCGTTGCGTCGCTGCGTCGGCCTGTTTTCCAGACTGGCGTTCCACCAGGCACTGTCGCGCTCCACGGCCCCGCTGGTGGCGGCGCACCATCGTTCGTAGATCTGGGGAACGTGGTGTTTCGCCTGGGTCGCGTTCACCTCGCGCGCCCGATTACTCGTCGGCTCTTCCCGCAGCTTTGCGAAGCGACGGTCAATGGAGAGATCTTGGCTGTAGCTCGCCACACCGGCGCCGAAACCGTCGTACATCGCGGTCTGGGTCGGAACACCACAGACAATCGGGTAGCCGCGTTCGATCAGTATTCCAAGCCCCGTGGCGCTCAGTTTCGCCCACACTCCTCGGCCCTGATGCGTCGACGCGACGGTGATCATCGTCAGCCAGGCAGCTCGCAAGCTGGCCCCACCTGGCACGGTGAGCCGCGTGCGGTAAATGATGGACGTCCCGACCAGGAATGGCCGCTGCGGATCAGAAACATCTTCGGCAATGAGGATGTCATCGAGTTCAACGCGGCTTCGCCACGCTTCGGCACTTCTCGCGTCCACCGGATCGCCGTAGGTGCGCGCCTGGTGTTCGTAGACCGCCTGCCAGTCTTGCTCGGCCGGATGCCGGATATTGATGGCGTCACCCGAAGTGTTCATCACTGATCCAATTCGCTCTCAACCCTGCCGAC
>DASXJI010000375.1:0-2798 GCA_036497495.1 Mycobacterium sp. | reverse complement strand
ACTCAGATCGGCCCGCTGGTGGCCCAGCGTCAGCAAGAACGCGTCCGCGGCTACATCGAATCGGGCCGAAGCGAAGGGGCACACCTGGTGGTCGGCGGCGCCGACATGCCCGACGGCCTGGACACCGGCTGGTACGTACGGCCGACGTTGTTCAGCGACGCCAACAACGACATGCGGATTGCGCGCGAGGAGATCTTCGGCCCGGTGCTGACCGTTATCTCCTACCGCGACGAGGACGAGGCGATCCGGATCGCCAACGACACCGAGTACGGGCTGGCCGGGTCGGTCTTCACCGCCGACGTCGATCGCGGCTATGGCGTGGCCGCGCGGGTGCGATCAGGCACCTTCGGCGTCAACGAGGGCTACATCATGGATCCCGCTGCTCCATTCGGCGGCGTCAAGAACAGCGGCTACGGTCGTGAACTCGGGGTCGAGGGAATCGACAGCTACACCGTGAGTCAATCGATTTCTGCTGCGGCGCAGGCGAACTAGCGCTTGCCGCCGCCGACTTCGGCGGGCAGCGGCGGTGGTAGCGGCGCCGTCGACGACGGCGCTGTCGTCGGAGCCGGAGCGACCGGCGCTTGAGGCTTGGCCGCCGGGGTCTGGGCTGCACCGGCCGGTGCCTGCGCGGTCTTCGGTCCGTGGAACGACACCATCGGTTCCTGCCGGATCACCCCGCTGCTGTCGCTGACCACCAGGGCGCTCGATGTCACCGTGTAAGTAACGCCGTCCTGCTTCGCGACGTAGCTACCGTCAGGGGACGCTGAGGCCGGCGCGATCAATTTCGCGCCGTCGCTGATCCGCACACCGTGGTAGCCGTACAGGCCGGCCGGACTCTTGCAGATCGCCACCCGCGAGTTCGCTGTGCTGCCGAATGCGACCGCTGTGTTAGGCGCCGCGCAGCGCGCGGTGGAGTCGACGAAACCCAGGGCGTCGGTTGACGGGTCGGCGGCGGCCGGCGGCGTGCCGATCGCGAACAGTGTCCAGCACGCCGCGGCGGCGACGATGCCGAGTCGAGTGCAACGCAGGTAGGAGGACATCAGGCTTACACCAGAACATGGTGGATCCGGCGGTCCGCGCACCCACGCCGCGCGGCTATTGAATCGTTAGCTCGTTGAGACTTGCCCATGACCTAACCGACTAGCGCTAGATTCGACGCCCATGGGACTGCTTTTTGATCCGAACACTTACGACCCGGCGCATTTCGACCCGGAAACACGGCGTCAGCTGCGTGCGGTGATCGACTGGTTCGAGAGCCGCGGCAAGGTCAAGCTGCTTCGCGACGACCTCGAAGCGGCGTGGGTGTCGGATTTCCTCGACTTCATCAAGCAGGAAAAGATCTTCGCCACCTTCCTGACCCCGTCGGAGTACGGCGGAGGCGACCCAAACAAACGGTGGGACACCTCCCGCAACGCGGCGTTGAGCGAGATCTTCGGGTTCTACGGGCTGTCGTATTGGTACGCCGAGCAGGTGACCATCCTGGGCCTCGGGCCGATCTGGCAGAGCGACAACATCAAGGCCAAGGAGCGCGCGGCCGCACAGCTCGAGGCCGGCGGCGTGATGGCATTTGCGCTGTCCGAGCGTGAACACGGCGCCGACATCTACAACACCGACCTACTCCTCACGCCCGCGAAAGCGGACGACGATGAAGGTGTCGTGTTCCGCGCGTCGGGGGAGAAGTACTACATCGGCAACGGCAACGTGGCGGGCATGGTGTCGGTGTTCTCCCGCCGCACCGACGTGGAGGGCGCCGACGGTTACGTCTGGTTCGTCGCCGACAGCGCCCACCCGAACTACGAACTGATCGGCAATGTGGTGCACGGCCAGATGTTCGTCAGCAACTTCCGGCTCAACGACTACCCAGTGCACGAGGAGGACATCCTGTGCACCGGACCGGAAGCGTTCTCCGCCGCGCTCAACACCGTTAACGTCGGCAAATTCAACTTGTGCTCCGGATCGATCGGGATGTGCGAACACGCCTTCTACGAGGCGATTACCCACGCCAACAACCGCATTTTGTACGGCAACCCGGTCACCGACTTCCCCCATGTGCGGGCCAGTTTCGTCGAGGCCTATGCCCGGTTGATCGCGATGAAATTGTTCAGCGACCGTGCGATCGACTACTTCCGCAGCGCCAGCCTCGACGACCGTCGCTATCTGTTGTTCAACCCGGTGACCAAATCCAAGGTGACGTCCGAAGGCGAGGCCGTCGTCACGCTATTGTGGGATGTGCTGGCCGCCAAGGGCTTTGAGAAGAACACATACTTCTGCGAAGTGGCCCGGTTGATCGGTGCCCTACCGCGGCTGGAAGGCACCGTACACGTCAACGTCGCGCAGATCCTCAAGTTCATGCCGAATTACCTGCTCAATCCTGCCGACTACCCGGAGATCGGCACTCGCAACGACCCAGCCGACGACCGGTTCTTCTGGGCCCAGGGTCCGGCACGGGGTGCGTCAAAGGTCCAGTTCGCCGACTGGGCAACGGTTTACCAGCGGCACGCGAAGATTCCGAACGTTGCGGTGTTCTACGAGCAGGCTCGCGCGCTGAAAGAGCTGCTGGTCACCGCTGCGCCCGATCCGGACCAGATGAAAGACCTCGACTTCCTGCTCGTCGTCGGCCATCTGTTCACGCTGATCGTGTACGGCCAGTTGATTCTCGAGCAGGCCGATCTCATCGGTCTCGATGCCGACCTGGTCGACCAGATCTTCGAAGTCCAGATCCGCGACTTCTCCCAATACGCCGTCGCGCTGCACGGCAAATCTAGTTCGACTACGGCACAGCAGGATTGGGCGCTGGG
>DASXJI010000374.1:0-3150 GCA_036497495.1 Mycobacterium sp. | reverse complement strand
GCGTACTCCATCGGCAGTTCCTTGGCGATCGGCTCGACGAAGCCGCGGACCACCATCGCCATGGCCTCGTCCTCGGTCATGCCGCGGCTCATGAGGTAGAAGAGCTGATCCGCGCTGACCTTGGAGACGGTGGCCTCGTGGCCCATCGTGACGTCGTCCTCGCGGATGTCGACGTACGGGTAGGTGTCGCTGCGGCTGATCGTATCTACTAGCAGCGCATCGCATTTCACGCTGGACCGGGAACCGTGCGAACCCTTGTTCACCTGGACCAGGCCGCGGTAGGACGCGCGACCGCCGCCGCGCGCGACCGACTTGGAGACGATGTTGCTCGACGTGTTGGGTGCCAGGTGCAGCATCTTGGCGCCGGTGTCCTGGTGCTGGCCCTCGCCGGCGAACGCGACCGAAAGCACCTCACCCTTGGCGTGCTCGCCGGTCATCCAGACCGCCGGGTACTTCATGGTCACCTTGGAGCCGATGTTGCCGTCGACCCATTCCATGGTGGCGCCGGCTTCCGCCCGGGCCCGCTTGGTGACCAGGTTGTAGACGTTGTTCGACCAGTTCTGGATGGTGGTGTAGCGGCAACGGCCTCCGGGCTTGACGATGATCTCCACCACCGCCGAGTGCAGCGAGTCCGACTTGTAGATCGGCGCCGTGCAGCCCTCGACGTAGTGCACGTAGGCGCCCTCGTCGACGATGATCAGCGTCCGCTCGAACTGGCCCATGTTCTCGGTGTTGATCCGGAAGTAGGCCTGCAGCGGGATGTCGACGTGCACACCCGGCGGGACGTAGATGAACGATCCTCCGCTCCAGACGGCGGAGTTCAGCGCCGAGAACTTGTTGTCGCCGGCCGGAATCACCGTGCCGAAGTACTTCCGGAAGATCTCCGGGTGCTCACGCAGCGCGGTGTCGGTGTCCAGGAAGATGACACCCAGTTTCTCCAGATCCTCGCGGATCGAGTGGTAGACCACCTCTGACTCGTACTGCGCCGCAACGCCGGAGACCAACCGCTGCTTCTCGGCTTCGGGGATGCCCAGCCTGTCGTAGGTGTTGCGGATGTCTGCAGGCAGATCGTCCCAGGTGGCGGCCTGCTTCTCGCTGGACCGCACGAAGTACTTGATGTTGTCGAAGTGGATGCCCTCGAGGTTGGATCCCCAGTTCGGCATCGGCTTGCGCCCGAAGATCCGCAGCGCCTTCAACCGATATTCCAGCATCCACTCGGGCTCGTTCTTCTTGGCCGAGATGTCGCGGACCACGGCCTCCGACAGCCCGCGCTGCGCGCTGGCACCGGCCACGTCGGAGTCCGACCAGCCATAGCCGTAACGGCCCAGCGAGGCGATCGTCTCCTCTTGGGTCAGCGTCGCAGCGGGCACAGCCGTCTTGGCGGCCTCCGGGGTGAGGGTCATAACGACACTCCTTTGATGCTCGTGGTGGCTTCGGCACGGGCTGTGCGCCGAAGTTCAGACGGTTGGGCTTCAGCAGCGGCGAGCGGGACATGGGTGGTGCACGCGCAGTCGCCGTTGACGATCGTCGCCAACCGCTGCACATGCGTCCCGAGTACCTCGGCCATCGCCTGCTGCTCGGTTTCGCACAATTCCGGGAACTCCTCGGCGACGTGCGACACCGGACAATGATGTTGACAGATCTGCACTCCGTGGATCGGACCGCCCACCTGGGTGGTGGTCGCGACGTAACCTGCTTTGGACAGCGCGCCGGCGATCCGCTCGGCGGCGGCTTCGATATCCTCGTCGGCATCCGAACCGGCCGCCTCGACACCGGACAGGATCGCGTCGATGCGTTGACGGGCAAAGCTGCGGACTGCCTCTTCGCCGCCGATCTCACGAAGCTGGCGCATCGCGGCGGACGCCAGATCGTCGTAACTGTGGTCCAGCTTCGCGCGGCCGGTCGAGGTCAGTCGGTACCGCTTGGCCGGGCGACCGCGTCCGGCTTGCTGCCACGGCGCGGCCGGAACCGACTCGGCCTCACCCATGTCGATCAACGCGTCGAGGTGGCGTCGCACCCCGGCCGCCGACAGACCCAGGCGTTCCCCGATCTGCCCGGCGGTAATAGACCCGGATTCCAGCAGCAACCGCACCACGGCGCTGCGCGTCTGACCGTCGTGGGTCGCAGCAGCGGCTGCTGCTTCGGCACCTGGAACGGGCGGCGGGAATTTCACAACACCAGTGTGACGCAATTCGAGCGATGGGTCCAGCAAGGCTACCCTCTGCCGACGTTGTGCTGGTCACACCTGACGCGTCCGGCCCTGCCCCGGCGGCGGTTACGCTGCTGTGATGGCAGACCGCCAGCACTCGCTGAGTTCGTCGATCGCCAGCCTGCACGGCGACGAAAAGGCTGTCGGCCAGCCGCTGAACGACCGCGAACGGGTCGCGCTTCGTCGCACCCGAGTTTTCGGCGCGACCGGCACGGTGCTGATGGCGATCGGGGCGCTAGGAGCCGGGGCCCGGCCGGTGGTCCAGGATCCGACGTTCGGCGTCCGGCTGCTCAATCTCCCGTCGCGGATCCAAACGGTGTCGCTGACGATGACGACGACCGGCGCCGTGATGATGGCCCTGGCCTGGCTGATGCTGGGCCGGTTCGCGCTGGGCAAGCGCCGAATGTCTCGCGGTGAGCTGGATCGCACGCTGTTGCTGTGGGTGCTGCCGCTGTTGATCGCGCCACCGATGTTCAGCAAGGACGTCTACTCCTACCTGGCGCAGAGTCAGATCTGCCGGCTGGGACTCGATCCGTACCGGGTGGGCCCGGCGACCGGGCTGGGCCTCGGCCATGTCTTCACCTTGTCGGTGCCCAGCCTGTGGCGGGAGACGCCGGCGCCTTACGGGCCGCTGTTCTTGTGGATCGGCCGCGGTATCTCGGCGTTGACCGGCGAAAACATCGTCGCCGCGGTGCTCTGCCATCGGCTGGTGGTGCTGCTCGGAGTGGGCCTGATCGTCTGGGCCACACCGCGACTGGCTCGCCGCTGCGGGGTCGCCGAAGTCAGCGCGCTGTGGCTGGGGGCGGCCAACCCGCTGCTGATCATGCATTTGGTCGCCGGCATCCACAACGAGGCCCCGATGCTCGGGCTGATGCTGACCGGCACCGAGTTCGCGTTGCGCGGTATCGGCTCCGCACGCCCGCTGTGGCCACGACCGTGGC
>DASXJI010000373.1:0-6295 GCA_036497495.1 Mycobacterium sp. | reverse complement strand
CCGCGTGGTCGCCTTGCCCGAATTGCTACGGGAGGCCGGTTACCTGACCCTGATGGCAGGCAAGTGGCATCTGGGCAACACCATCGACACGTCGCCGTGGTCCCGTGGATTCGACCGGTCGTTCGCGCTATTGCCCGGCGGGGCAAGCCATTACAGCAATGTCCCCGGCGACTTCATACGAATGATGTCGCGGTACACCGAGGACGATCAGTTCGTCACCGTTCCAGACGACTTCTATTCGTCGGACTTCTACGCCGACACGCTGCTGCGGTATTTCCGCGAGCGCACCGACGACGAACAGCCGTTCTTCGCGTATCTGCCGTTCCAGGCGCCGCACTGGCCGCTGCAGGCGCCCGCGGAGACCGTCGCCAAATATCGGGGTCGCTATGACACCGGACCGGACGCCCTGCGCGAGGAGCGGCTGGCCGCGCTCAAGCGGCTCGGCCTGTGCCCCGCCGACGTCGTCGCCCACCCCGTGGTCGCCGACGGCGAACCCGAGTGGGCCGACATGACCGCCGACCAGCGGGCCTCGTCGGCGCGCGCCATGGAGATCTACGCGGCCATGGTGGACCGGATGGATCAGAACGTCGGCCGCGTCGTCGACTACCTCACCGAGACCGGCGAACTCGACAACACCGTTGTGGTCTTCATGTCGGACAACGGCGCCGAGGGAGCGATCCTCGAGTCGTTGCCGATCCTCGGCGGCGCGATCGCCGCCGAGATCGAGAAGAACTGGGACAACAGCCTCGACAACGCCGGAGCCGCCAACTCCTTCATCTGGTACGGACCGCACTGGGCGCAGGCCGCGACGGCGCCGTCCCGGCTGCACAAGGCATTCACCAGTGAGGGTGGGATCCGGGTGGTCGGGTTCGTCACCTGGCCGGGCTTCGGCCGGCAACAGCAGATCGGCACCGCGTTCAGCACCGTCATGGACATCGCCCCGACTGTGCTCGAACTGGCCGGCGTCGAACACCCGGGCACCGAGTATCGCGGACGCGACGTCGCGCCGATGCGGGGGCGGTCGCTGTCGCCGTATCTCTCCGGAGACACCGAGTCGGTGCACGACGACGCAGGCGGAACGGGCTGGGAGTTGTTCGGCCGCCGTGCTATTCGCCAGGGCGACTGGAAGGCCTTGCACCTGCCCGAGCCCTACGGCTCTGGCGACTGGCAGCTCTACGACCTGTCCGCCGACCCCGGCGAAATCGAGGACCTGGCCGCGACGCATCCCGAGAAACTGGCCGAGCTGCTCGCACTGTGGGATCGCTACGTCGAGGACACCGGCGTCATCCTGGATCTCGCGCAGGGCTGATATGTAGCCTCGGCCGGGTGAGCCGGATCGGGACGGACGAACTGCGCGCTGCGGTGCTCGACGAGGGATCGTTCGTCAGCTGGGACAGCGCGCCGCCGGCGATACCGATGAGCGAGTCGTACGCCGGCGAGCTGGCCGAGGCACGCGCCGCCAGCGGCCACGACGAATCTGTGCTGACCGGCGAGGGCCGGGTGGTCGGGCGCCGGGTGGCGGTCGTGGTCTGCGAGTTCGACTTCCTGGGCGGCTCGATCGGGGTGGCCGCGGCCGAGCGGATCACTGCCGCGGTGGAACGTGCCACGGCCGAGCGGCTGCCACTGCTGGCGTCGCCGTGCTCCGGTGGCACCCGGATGCAGGAAGGCACCGTCGCGTTCCTGCAGATGGTCAAGATCGCCGCGGCCGTCACTCTGCACAAAAAAGCACACCTGCCCTACCTCGTCTACCTGCGCCACCCGACAACCGGCGGGGTGTTCGCGTCGTGGGGGTCGTTGGGTCACCTCACCTTCGCCCAGCCGGGCGCGCTGATCGGCTTTCTCGGGCCTCGGGTGTACGAGCAGCTCTACGGCGAACCGTTTCCGCCTGGCGTCCAAACCGCCGAGAACCTGCAACGGCATGGGGTGATCGACGCCGTCGTGCCGCTCAGTGAGCTGCGCGGCATCCTCGACCGGGCGCTCACGGTCGTCGCCGACGCCGCAGGGCCGCCGCCGCAGCAGCCACCGCCCGAGCCGCTGCCCGATATCCCGGCATGGGACTCGGTGCTGGCGTCGCGGCGACCGGACCGGCCCGGAGTCCAGCATCTGCTGCGACACGGCTGCACCGACCAGGTGCTGCTGTCGGGCACCGGGCAGGGCGAAGCCGCCACGATGCTGTTGGCGCTGGTCCGGTTCGACGGTCAGCCCGCGGTGTTGCTCGGACAGCAGCGCGTCGTCGGCGGGCTGGTCGGGCCGGCCGCGCTGCGCGAAGCCCGCCGCGGCATGATGCTGGCCGCCGGTCTGCGGCTTCCGCTGGTGCTGGTCATCGACACTGCCGGACCCGCACTATCGACCGAGGCCGAACAAGGCGGGCTGGCCGGCGAGATCGCGCACTGCCTGGCTGAGCTGGTCACCCTGGACACCCCGACGGTGTCGGTGCTACTCGGTCAGGGCAGCGGCGGACCCGCGCTGGCGATGGTGCCCGCCGACCGGGTGCTGGCCGCGCTGCACGGCTGGCTCGCGCCGCTGCCGCCGGAGGGCGCCAGCGCGATCGTGTTCCGCGACACCGAGCACGCCCCGGAACTCTCTGCCGCACAGGGCATCCGCTCGGCCGAGTTGCAGGCATCCGGCATCGTCGACATCGTCGTGCCGGAGCACCCCGACGCCGCCGACGAACCGGCCGAGTTCTCCATCCGGCTGTCCGCGGCGATCGCCGTCGAGCTGCACGCGCTGCGCGGAATGCCCGACGCCGACCGGATGGCGACCCGGTTGCGCCGCTACCAGGAGATCGGCTCTGTCGGATCTGCCGCACTGCCGCGCGACACTTAACCCGTTGCGACGACACGCCGGGTCGGGTCGCAGTGGTTTAAGTCTCGACGACTTCGGCCGGGCACGTACCGCCAATTCCCGCCGCGCCGGACCGGCCGGGGCGGGTGTTCCCACAGCTAAGAGGGATGATCAGGCATCATGGGCAGCATGGACACTGGCGCGACCTCACCGCGGGTTTTGGTTGTCGACGACGACTCCGACGTGCTTGCCTCGCTGGAGCGCGGACTGCGGTTGTCCGGTTTCGAAGTGGCGACCGCGGTCGACGGCGCCGAAGCGCTGCGCAGTGCCACCGAAACCCGGCCGGACGCGATCGTCCTGGACATCAATATGCCGGTGCTCGACGGCGTGAGCGTGGTGACCGCGCTGCGGGCGATGGACAACGACGTGCCGGTCTGTGTGCTGAGCGCGCGCAGCTCGGTCGACGACCGGGTGGCTGGCCTGGAGGCCGGCGCCGACGACTACCTGGTGAAGCCGTTCGTGCTGGCCGAGCTGGTGGCGCGGGTGCGGGCGCTGCTGCGCCGTCGCGGAGCCACGGCGACGTCGTCCTCGGAAACCATCACGGTCGGCCCGCTGGAGGTCGACATCCCCGGCCGGCGGGCCCGGGTCAACGGCGTCGACGTCGACCTGACCAAGCGTGAATTCGATCTGCTGGCCGTGCTGGCCGAACACAAGACCGCGGTGCTGTCGCGCGCCCAGCTGCTTGAATTGGTGTGGGGATACGACTTCGCCGCCGACACCAACGTCGTCGACGTATTCATCGGATACCTGCGCCGCAAGCTGGAAGCCGGTGGCGGCCCCCGGCTGCTGCACACGGTCCGCGGCGTGGGGTTCGTTCTGCGCATGCAGTGACGGGACTGAACATGAATTTTCTGTCGAGAATTTTGACTCGCACCCCTTCGCTGCGCGCCCGCGTGGTGGTGGCGACCGTCATCGGTGCGGCCATCCCGGTGCTCATCGTCGGCGTCGTCGTCTGGTTCGGCATCACCAATGACCGCAAGGAACGGCTGGACCGCCGGCTGGATGAGGCCGCCGGCTTCGCTATTCCGTTCCTGCCCCGCGGGCTCGGCGAAATTCCGAAGTCGCCCAGCGACCAGGACGCGGTCATCACCGTCCGCCACGTCAACGGCGCGGTCACCTCCAACACCACGGTCACGCTGCCCGAACTGCCCGCCGGTTACGCCGACACCTACATCAACGGGGTGCGTTACCGGGTGCGCTCGGTGACCATTCCGGCGCCGCACCCGATGTTGGTGGAGGTCGGCGCCACCTATGACGCCACCATCGCCGATACCAACAACCTGCATCGCCGCGTGATCTTGATCTGTCTCTTCTCGATCGCTGCGGCAGCCATATTCGCTTGGCTGCTGGCCACTTTCGCGGTGCGCCCGTTCAAACGGTTGGCGCAGCAGACCCGCTCCATCAATGCGGGCGACGAGAATCCACAGGTCCGGGTGCGCGGCGCCAGCGAGGCCGTCGAGATCGCCGAGGCCATGCGAGGCATGCTGCAAAGGATCTGGGACGAGCAGAACCGCACGATCGAGGCGCTGGCCTCGGCCCGCGACTTCGCCGCCGTGTCCTCGCACGAGTTGCGTACACCGCTGACCGCGATGCGCACCAACCTCGAGGTGCTGGCCACCCTCGACCTTCCCGACGAGCAGCGCAAAGAAGTGCTCAGCGACGTGATCCGCACCCAATCACGAATCGAGGCAACCCTTTCCGCGCTGGAGCGGCTGGCGCAGGGCGAGCTGTCGACATCCGAGGATCAGGTTCCGGTCGACATCACCGAGCTGCTTGACCGGGCGGCGCACGATGCCATGCGCATCTACCCCGACCTCGACGTGTCGTTGTCCCCTTCCCCGACCTGCATCATCGTCGGGCTGCCGGCCGGCCTGCGTCTCGCGGTGGACAACGCGATTGCCAATGCGGTCAAACACGGCGGCGCAACCAGCGTTCAGCTGTCCGCGGTCAGCTCGCGGGCCGGGGTTGAGATCGCCATCGACGACAACGGCAGCGGACTGCCCGAAGCCGAACGCGAAGTGGTGTTCGAGCGGTTCTCCCGTGGCTCGACCGCGTCGCACTCGGGCTCCGGACTCGGCCTCGCGCTGGTAGCCCAGCAAGCGCACCTGCACGGCGGCACGGCGTCGCTGGAAGAAAGCCCGCTCGGCGGCGCACGTCTGCTGCTGCAGCTGCCGCCGCCGAGCTGACGTACTAGCGAGTACCCAGCAAATCGATGACGAAGATCAGCGTCTTGCCGGACAGCTGGTGTCCCGAGCCGGCCGGCCCGTACGCCTGCTCCGGCGGAACGATCAGCTGACGCCGGCCGCCGACCTTCATGCCCGGGATGCCGTCCTGCCACCCCTGAATCAATCCTTGCAGCGGGAACGAGATCGACTGGCCGCGACCCCATGAGCTGTCGAACTCTTCGCCCGAGTCGTAGTCGACGCCGACGTAGTGCACCTCGACGGTGCCGCCCGGCGCGGCTTCCGGTCCGTCGCCGATTACCAGGTCCTGGCTGACAAGTCGGGCCGGTGCTGGGCCGCTGGGGAATTCAATCTCAGGTTTGCTTGACACGGAAAAGACCCTAGTCGGGCACACTTGACTTGTGAAAGAGGACCGAGCATGACCGACAACGACGCCCTGTCGCGGATCAACCGACTGGTCGCCGAGGAGAAGGCGCTTCGAGAGCAGTTGCAGCACGGCGAGATCAGCGAGTCCGAGGAGCACAAGCGGCTGCGCCAACTCGAGATCGAACTCGACCAGTGCTGGGACTTGCTCAGGCAGCGCCGCGCCCTGCGCGAAACCGGCGGCGATCCCCGCGAGGCCGCGGTACGCCCCGCCGATGAGGTCGAGGGCTACCTGAGCTGAGCAGATGACTGCGCGTGAGGTCGACGCGGTCATCGTGGGTGGCGGACACAACGCTCTCGTCGCCGCCGCATACCTGGGCCGGGCCGGCCTGCGGGTAAAGCTGCTGGAACGACTGCCGCACGTCGGTGGCGCCGCGGTGTCGTCACATGTCTTCGACGGCGTCGACGCGCGACTTTCACGGTACGCGTATCTGGTGAGCCTGCTGCCGGCGCGCATCCTCGATGACCTGGGCGCGACGGTCCGGCTGGCCGCACGGCCCTTTTCGTCGTACACCCCCGATCCGGCCACGGCCGGGCGCACCGGCCTGCTGCTCGGTCCGCGGTCCACGTTCGACGCCATCGACGCCCACGACGACGAGCCGGCCTTCGCCGAGTTCTACCGGAGCTGTCGGCTGGTGACTGAGCGGCTGTGGCCCACGATGTTGGAGCCGCTGCGCACTCGCGAGCAGGCCCGGGCAGCGGTCGTCGGCGGCGATCCCGAGGCGGCTGCGGCGTGGCGGGCCATGGTCGAGCGACCGATCGGCGCCGCGATCGCCGACGCGATGCGCAACGACGTGGTGCGCGGCGTCGTTGCGACCGACGCGCTGATCGGCACCTTCGCCCGA
>DASXJI010000372.1:0-8380 GCA_036497495.1 Mycobacterium sp. | reverse complement strand
CCTGGCCCGCTGCTCAGCATCGCCGAGTGCACCTCGGGCGGCGAAGCCATCCACACCGGCGCCGTCATCAGCGGCCCGTTGCCGCGGCGGCACCAGCGAGAACACCCGGTGAGATCACGACGGCATTCAATACGACGCCATGTCGTAGTCGCAAGACCCCGTCGGGGTATGGGGTATTCGCAGGTCCAGGACCTGGCAGCCGCGCTTAGACCCGCAGCAGCGTCGGCAGTGCCAGGGCCGAATCGAGCGCCAGGGCGCAGAACACCACCGCGAGGTAGTTGTTCGACTGCAGGAACAATCGCAGCGGCTTGACCGGCTCGCCGCGGCGCACGCCGGCGTAGAGCTGGTGCGCCATTGCCAGGAACCACACCCCAGCCACCGCGGCCACCGTGGTGTAGAGCCACCCAGCGGCCAGGGCCAGCGCCAGCGTCGCGGCCACGGTCAGCCAGGTGTAGATCAGGATCTGCTTGGTGACCTGACGTTCCGTCGCGACAGCCGGCAGCATGGGGATGCCCGCGGCCTTGTAATCGTCCTTGTATCGCATCGCCAGCGCCCAGGTGTGCGGCGGCGTCCAGAAGAAGATGATCGCGAACATCACCAAGGCCGGCCAGGCGATCGTGCCGGTGACAGCCGACCAGGCGATCATCACCGGCATGCAGCCGGCCGCGCCGCCCCAGACCACGTTCTGCGAGGTGCGGCGCTTGAGCAGCAGGGTGTAGACGAACACGTAGAACGCGACCGTGCCGACCGCCAGCAAACCCGACAGCAGGTTGGTCGTCCACCACAGCCAGACGAACGAAGCGACACTCAACACCAGTCCGAACACCAGCGCGTGTCCGGTCGGCACGGCGGCCCGCGCCAGCGGGCGCTGCGCGGTCCGCTTCATCTTCTTGTCGATGTCGGCATCCGCCACGCAGTTCAACGTGTTCGCGCCGCCAGCGGCAAGCATCCCGCCGATCAACGTGTTGAGGATCAGCACCGGGTTCACGATGCCGCGGTGGGCAAGCAACATCGCCGGAATCGCAGTGACCAGCAACAGCTCGATGACTCGCGGCTTGGTCAGCGCGAAATAGGCCAGCAATATCGTGCTGACTCGGCTCGGCGCAACGCGCTCGCGAATGCTCACGCAAGGACTCCTCGGATCACAGCAGCGCGCAGCTTCTACTACGCACGATGGTAGACCGGACGACTTGCCCAGCATGCACCGCAGGGCCTATCGACAGCCAATCGGCGACCATCGAGGCACAACACCCAGTTGACGGCGCCTGAACAATCAACGGTCGGAATATCCTTTGACACGCCCGCAACGTTCCGGCATTAGGGTGGGAAGAGGATCATTCTGCCGAGCCCGAGGACTTCAGTACGTGACCACACTCGAAGACATTTCGACCCTGACTCAGCCACACCACCCCGACGACTGGAGCGAGCTCGATTCGGCAGCCGTCGACACCGTGCGGGTGCTGGCCGCCGACGCAGTCCAGAAAGTAGGGAACGGCCATCCCGGCACGGCGATGAGCCTGGCGCCGTTGGCCTACACCCTGTTTCAGCGGGTGATGCGGCACGATCCCAGCGACGTCCATTGGCTGGGCCGCGATCGGTTCGTGCTGTCCGCCGGCCACAGCAGCTTGACGCTGTATCTGCAGCTGTACCTGGGCGGCTTCGGGCTCGAGCTGTCCGACATCGAGTCACTGCGCACCTGGGGATCCAAGACGCCCGGCCACCCCGAGTTCCGGCACACCGATGGTGTGGAGATCACCACCGGTCCGCTCGGCCAGGGCTTGGCATCTGCTGTCGGGTTCGCGATGGCGGCACGTTACGAGCGCGGCCTGTTCGACCCCGAGGCCGCAGCCGGGACCAGTCCGTTCGACCATCACATCTACGTGATCGCTTCAGACGGTGACATGGAAGAGGGTGTGACTTCGGAGGCGTCATCGCTGGCGGGCGTGCAGCAGCTGGGCAACCTCATCGTGTTCTACGACCACAACCAGATCTCGATCGAGGACGACACCAATATCGCGTTGTGCGAGGACACTGCGGCCCGCTATCAGGCGTACGGCTGGCACGTACAGCACGTTGAGGGCGGCGAGAACGTCGTCGCTCTCGAAGAGGCCATCGCCAAGGCGAAGGCGGTCACCGACAAGCCGTCGTTCATCGCGGTGCGGACGATCATTGGCTACCCGGCGCCGAAGCTGATGAACACCGGAAAGGCACACGGCTCAGCGCTCGGCGACGAAGAAGTCGCGGCGGTTAAGAAAATCCTCGGCTTCGACCCGGACAGGAAGTTCGAGGTGCGCGACGAGGTGATTGCGCACACCCGCGAGTTGGTGCAGCGCGGCAAGGAAGCCCACGACAAGTGGAACGCCGACTTCGAGGCGTGGGCGAAGCGTGAGCCCGAGCGCAAGAAGCTGCTGGATCGGTTGACCGCCGAGGAGCTGCCCGACGGCTGGGACTCCGACATTCCGAAATGGAAGGTGGGCGACAAGGACCTGGCCACCCGCGCCGCGTCCGGCAAGGTGCTGAACGCCGTCGGCCCGAAACTCCCGGAGCTCTGGGGCGGCTCGGCCGACCTGGCGGGCAGCAACAACACCACCATGGACAACGTGAAATCGTTTGGTCCGCCGTCGATTTCGACGAAGGAATTCACGGCCGACTGGTACGGCCGCACCTTGCACTTCGGCATCCGCGAACACGCGATGGGCGCAATCCTGTCCGGCATCGTGCTGCACGGCCCGACCCGCGCCTACGGCGGAACATTCCTGCAGTTCTCCGATTACATGCGCCCGGCAGTGCGACTGGCGGCGTTGATGGACATCGACACCATCTACGTCTGGACGCACGACTCGATCGGGCTCGGCGAAGACGGCCCGACGCACCAGCCGATCGAACACTTGGCGGCCCTGCGCGCCATCCCCAAGTTGTCGGTGGTCCGCCCCGCGGACGCCAACGAAACCGCGTATGCGTGGCGCACCGTCCTGGCCCGCGGCAACGGCAGTGGTCCGGTCGGTCTGGTCCTGACCCGCCAGGGTGTGCCGATTCTCGAAGGCACGAATTATGAGGGCGTGGCCAAGGGCGGATACATCCTTGGTGACGCCGGCGGCGATAAGCCCGACGTGGTGTTGATCGCCACCGGTTCCGAGGTTCAACTGGCCGTCGAAGCGCAGAAGTTGTTGGCGGCCAAGGATCTTGTTGCCCGGGTTGTGTCGATGCCCTGTGTCGAATGGTTCGAGTCGCAGCCCGACGAATACCGCAACAGCGTGCTGCCACCGTCGGTGTCGGCGCGGGTTGCCGTCGAGGCCGGCATTGCGCAGTGTTGGCACAAGCTGGTCGGCGACACGGGCGAGATCGTTTCAATCGAGCACTACGGGGAATCCGCCGATGCCAAGACGTTGTTCCGCGAGTTCGGGTTCACCCCGGAAGCCGTTGTCGACGCCGCCGAAAGAACTTTAGACAACTAACCGAAGGGAAATCCGATGACTCAGAATCCCAACCTTGCTGCTCTGAGCGCCGCGGGCGTATCTGTCTGGCTGGACGACCTGTCCCGGCAGCGTTTGCAGTCCGGCAACCTGCAAGAGCTGATCGACACCAAGTGCGTCGTCGGTGTCACCACCAACCCGTCGATTTTTCAGAAGGCGCTGGCCGAGGGCGACGCCTACGATGCCCAGATCGCCGAGCTCGCCGAACGCGGCGCCGACGTGGACGCCACCATCCGGACGGTGACCACCGACGACGTCCGCAACGCGGCCGACGTGCTGCGGCCGCAGTGGGAGGCCTCCGACGGTGTCGACGGCCGAGTGTCGATCGAGGTCGACCCGCGGCTGGCACACGACACCGACAAGACCGTCGCACAGGCCATCGAGTTGTGGAAGATCGTCGACCGACCCAATATTCTGATCAAGATCCCGGCCACCAAGGATGGACTGCCTGCCATCACATCGACTCTGGCAGAGGGCATTTCGGTCAACGTCACGCTGATCTTCTCAGTCGAACGTCACCGCGAGGTGATGGACGCTTACCTGGCTGGGCTCGAAGCTGCTAAGGCCGCCGGCCACGATCTGTCCAAGATCCATTCGGTGGCATCGTTTTTCGTGTCGCGCGTTGACACCGAAATCGACAAGCGTCTGGAGAAGATCGGCTCGGACGATGCAAAGGCCCTGGCCGGCAAGGCCGGCGTTGCCAACGCCCGGCTCGCGTACGCGGCCTACCAGGAAGTGTTCGTCGGCGGCGATCGTTTCGCGCGGCTCGAGGCCGACGGCGCGCGGGTGCAGCGGCCGCTGTGGGCGTCGACCGGCGTGAAGAACCCGGACTACTCCGACACGCTTTACGTGACCGAGCTGGTTGCTCCAAACACCGTGAACACCATGCCGGAGCCGACTCTTGAGGCGGTCGCCGACCACGGTGTCATCACCGGAGATACCGTCACCGGGACCGCGTCAGCCGCCCAGGAAGTCTTCGACCAGCTCGAGGCAATCGGCATCGATCTCACCGACGTGTTCCTGGTCCTAGAGAACGAGGGCGTCGAGAAGTTCGAGGCCTCGTGGAAAGAGCTGCTGGAAGAGACCGAAAAGCAGCTCCACTCAGCCGAGAAATGAGCCGCGCCGGCGACGATGCCGCGCGCAGGGAGGCTGAGGAGCGGCGCACATGAGCCCAGCCAGGACCCAGGCCAGCTCCGGGCAATGGCAAAACCCGTTGCGGGACAAGTGCGATAAACGACTGCCGCAAATCGCCGGCCCGTGCGCGGTGGTGATCTTCGGTGTGACGGGCGACCTGGCCCGCAAGAAGGTGGTCCCAGCCATCTACGACCTGGCCAATCGCGGTTTGTTGCCGCCCAGCTTCGCTCTGGTGGGGTTCGCCCGTCGTGACTGGGACGACGCAGCCTTCGCCGAAGAGGTTCTGCAGGTCGTCAAAGAGCACTCCCGGACGCCGTTCCGTCAGGTGATCTGGGATCGGCTTGCCGACGCATGCCGTTTCGTGAAAGGCACATTCGACGATGACGCCGCGTTCGCCCGGCTGGCCGAGGTCTTGGACAAGCTCGACGCCGAGCGGGGTATCGGCGGCAATCACGCGTTCTACTTCGCCATTCCGCCCAATAGTTTCCCGACGGTCTGCGAGCAGCTGAGCAAGTCCGGGTTGGCCCAAGCGCACGACGAGAGCTGGAGCCGGGTTGTCATCGAGAAGCCGTTCGGTCACGACCTGGACAGTGCCCGCGATCTCAACAAAGTGGTTAACAGCGTCTTTCCCGAGGATTCGGTCTTTCGCATTGACCACTACCTGGGCAAGGAGACGGTGCAGAACATCTTGGCGCTGCGCTTCGCCAATCAGCTGTTCGATCCGATCTGGAACGCGCACTACGTCGATCACGTCCAGATCACCATGGCCGAAGACATCGGCCTGGGTGGTCGTGCCGGCTACTACGACGGCATCGGCGCCGCCCGCGACGTGATCCAGAATCACCTGATGCAGCTGGTGGCATTGACCGCGATGGAAGAGCCGATCACGTTTCGCCCGGCCGAGCTGCAAACCGAGAAGATCAAGGTGCTGTCGGCCATTCAACTGGCAGAGCCGTTGGATGAAACCACTTCCCGGGGCCAGTACACCGCTGGCTGGCAGGGCGGCGAGTACGTCGTCGGACTGCTCGAAGAGGCTGGCTTCTCCAAAGATTCGACCACCGAGACATTCGCCGCAATCACCCTAGAGGTGAACACGCGCCGCTGGGCCGGAGTGCCGTTCTATTTGCGGACTGGAAAACGGTTGGGCCGCAGGGTCACCGAGATCGCCTTGGTGTTCAAGAAGGCGCCTCATCTTCCGTTCGATGCAACCATGACCGAAGAGTTGGGCGCCAACGCCCTGGTCATTCGGGTGCAGCCCGACGAGGGTGTCACGTTGCGATTCGGCTCCAAGGTGCCCGGCAGCAGCATGGAGGTCCGCGACGTCAACATGGACTTCTCCTACGGTTCGGCCTTCGCCGAGGAGTCCCCCGAGGCCTACGAACGGCTGATCCTCGACGTCCTACTCGGCGAGCCATCGCTGTTTCCGGTCAACGCCGAAGTCGAATTGGCTTGGGACATATTGGATCCGGTGCTGGACTACTGGGCTGAACACGGCAAACCCGATCCCTACGAGGCAGGCACCTGGGGCCCGGCATCAGCATTCGAGATGCTGGGCCGCACCGGCCGGGAATGGCGGCGACCGTGATTGTCGAATTGCCGGGCACAAGCACCACCGAGATCAACAAGAAGCTCGGCGAACTGCGCCAGAAGACCGGCGCGGTGACTCTCGGCCGGGTATTGACCTTGGTGATCGTCCCGGACAGCGAGGCGCTGCTCGAAGAGTCCATCGCTGCCGCCAACGCGGCCAGCCACGAGCACCCCAGCCGGGTGATCGTGGTGACAACCGGCGACGCCGATGCCGCCGACGCACGGCTGGACGCCCAACTGCGCGTCGGTGGCGACACCGGTGCCTCCGAAATCGTGGTACTTCGGCTGTCGGGTCCGCTGGCCGGACACAACAGCAACGTCGTCTTACCATTCCTGTTGCCGGATATCCCCGTTGTGGCGTGGTGGCCGGACATCGCGCCGGCCGTCCCGGCGCAGGATCCTCTGGGCCAGTTAGCAATTCGACGTATCACGGATGCAACCAACTCCACCGACCCCCTGTCCGCGATCAAAAGCAGGCTGGCCGGCTACACCCCGGGCGATACCGATCTGGCCTGGAGTCGTATCACCTACTGGCGCGCGCTGCTCGCGTCGGCGGTCGACCAGCCACCCCACGAGCCGATCATCTCGGCGGTCGTCTCCGGGCTCAAGGACGAACCCGCACTCGACATCCTCGCCGGTTGGCTGGCCAGCCGCATCGACGGACCAGTCCGACGGAGCGTCGGCGAACTCAAAGTCGAGTTGGTGCGCCCCACCGAGACTGTGACGCTCCGCAGACCACAAACCGGGGTCACCGCGACGCTGAGCCGCACCGCCAGACCCGACGCACTGGTTCCACTGCAACGCAGGGACGTCCCAGAATGCCTCGCCGAAGATCTCCGGCGACTGGACGCCGACACCATATATTTTTCGGCGTTGGAGGGTATCGATCGGGTGGAGTACGCATGAGCACCTCGATAGAAACGTTCGCCGACAGCGATCGGCTGGTTGCTGCGGCGGGTGAGCGATTGATCGACGTCGTCAACGCTGCCATCGCCGCGCGCGGGCGGGCGCTGGTCGTCTTGACCGGCGGCGGCAACGGCAACCGGCTGATGCGTTTCCTCGCCGCAGAATCCGCGCGAATCGACTGGACCAAGGTGCATCTGTTCTGGGGCGACGATCGATACGTCACCGAAGACGACGACGAACGCAATGAGAAACAGGCCCGCGAGGAATTGCTGAATCACGTCGACATTCCGGCGCGCAACGTGCACGCCATGCCGGCCGCTGACGGCGAATTCGGCAACGACATCGCCGCCGCCGCAATGGGCTACGAGCAGATCCTTGCCGCGAATGCCGAGCCGGGCGATCCCGCGCCGAATTTCGACGTTCACCTCCTCGGCGTAGGGCCGGAAGGACACATCAACTCGCTGTTCCCGTGCACTCCCGCGGTGCGCGAGACAAGTCGGATGGTGGTCGACGTCGACGATTCGCCCAAGCCCCCACCTCTGCGGATTACGTTGACGCTCCCCGCGATCCAGCGCTCCCGCGAGGTATGGCTTTTGGTGTCGGGCGCCGATAAAGCCGGAGCGGTCGCCGCCGCAGTCGGCGGCGCCAAGCCGGAGTCGATACCGGCGGCCGGCGCTGTCGGCCGCGAGCACACCATCTGGTTCCTCGACAGCGGGGCCGCCAGCGAGTTGCCCTCTTAGCGCGATCGCCGCTCAGCCTGCGCGTCGGCGTAGCCGCGCCTGTAGTCCTCGTGCTGTTGGAAGGTGCTGGGCAACGCCGCGCGCCTGATCGCCGCAGCACAGTAGTGGTCCCGATCGGCCTGCTGCATACCCATCAGATGGGTATCCGGGCCCGGAGGTTCCCGCGACCGCCATAATGAGCCTCATGGCAGATAAAAGCGCCGGTGATCGCCCAGCGCGGCAGCGGATCAAGACGCTCACTCAGGCGGCGATGAACGCCGACGTCACCGTCAATCAGCTGGAAGACGTGCTGGGCGGGCTGGGCGACACGTTGGGCGACTTGAACACGTCGCTGTCGAACTTGAACAGTGCGGTCGGCCGCCTCGACGACGGGCTCGATCACTTCGAGGCGACCCTCGGCAGGATTGACGACCTGATGAAGCGACTGGTGACACTCGTGGCGCCGGTTGAGGCGATCGTCGAACGCATCGACTACATGGTCGGCGTCGGGGAGACCGTGATGTCGCCGCTGTCGGTCACCGAACACGCAGTCCGCAACGC
>DASXJI010000371.1:0-9220 GCA_036497495.1 Mycobacterium sp. | reverse complement strand
CCACCGATGCCGACTTGATCCAACTCAGCCGCGCACTCGATGACATCGAAAGGCAGGTCACGCACCTATGAATCAACCGTCCCACAGCTCTACTCAGCCGTCGCCGGGGCAAGCGGCCCGTCACGCGCTACTCGCGCTACGGGCCGAGATCGGCAAAGCCGTCGTGGGGCAGGACGAGGTGATTACCGGGCTGGTGATCGCGCTGCTATGCCGCGGTCACGTTCTGCTCGAAGGTGTTCCGGGCGTGGCGAAGACGCTGTTGGTCCGGTCCCTTGCCGCGGCATTGCAACTGGACTTCAAACGTGTCCAGTTCACCCCGGACCTGATGCCGGGCGATGTCACCGGGTCGCTGGTGTATGACACCCGCACCGCCGCGTTCACCTTCCGCAGCGGCCCGGTTTTCACCAATCTCCTGCTGGCTGACGAGATCAACCGCACGCCACCGAAGACGCAAGCGGCACTGCTGGAAGCGATGGAAGAACGTCAGGTCACTGTGGACGGTGAACCCAGAGCGCTACCCGATCCGTTTATCGTTGCTGCGACGCAAAACCCGATCGAATACGAGGGCACCTACCAGTTGCCCGAAGCACAGCTCGACCGGTTTCTGCTGAAGCTGGATGTGCCGCTGCCGCCACGCGACGCCGAGATCGCCATCCTTGGCCGGCACGCACACGGCTTCGACCCTCGCGACCTCTCGGCGATCCGTCCGGTCGCCGGGCAGGCGGAGTTGGCTGCGGGTCGCGATGCGGTCCGCCGAGTACTGGTGGCCGACGAGGTGCTGGGCTACATCGTCGACATCGTTGGTGCGACTCGCCACTCGCCGGCATTGCAGTTGGGCGTATCACCGCGCGGTGCAACGGCTTTGCTGGCCACGGCGCGGTCGTGGTCCTGGCTGTCCGGTCGCAACTACGTCACCCCTGACGACGTGAAGGCGATGGCCCGGCCGACGTTGCGCCACCGAGTGATGCTTCGGCCGGAGGCGGAGTTGGAGGGTGCCACCAGCGATGGCGTGCTCGGTGGTATTTTGGGCTCGGTTCCGGTACCGCGCTAGTGATTTTGACCGGGCGCACCGGCCTGATCGCACTGTTGTGCGTTCTGCCGATTGCGCTATCACCCAGGCCAGCCGCATCTTTCGCAGTGCTGCAGGCTCTTCTGGCGGCCGCGGTTATCGCGGACGTCGGCTTGGCAGCAAGCCCGTCCCGACTGCGGTACACCCGATTGCCGAACGGGTCGGTTCGGCTTGGTGAATCAGTGGATCTCGGTCTGCTGATCCACAACGGCGGTCGACGACGATTTCGCGGCCGGGTTCGAGACGCCTGGCCACCCAGCGCGCAGGCCGAACCACCGACGCACGCCGTCGATATCGTTGCCGGGCAGGTCCAACGGGTGGATACCTGCTTGCGGCCGATCCGCCGCGGCGATCAGCAATCGGCGGCGGTGACGGCGCGTTCGATCGGTCCACTGGGACTCGCGGGGCGGCAGAAGTCGCGGCCTGTACCCGGTCAGGTGCGGGTGCTGCCGCCGTTCCTGTCCCGTAAGCACCTACCGTCGCGCCTGGCCAGGCTGCGCGAGATCGACGGTCTGCTGCCGACCTTGACCCGCGGCCAGGGCACCGAATTCGACTCGCTGCGTGAGTATGTGGTCGGCGACGACGTGCGTTCCATCGACTGGCGAGCGACCGCCCGGCGCGCCGACGTCGTGGTCCGGACCTGGCGGCCGGAGCGCGACCGGCGAGTAGTCATCGTCCTCGACACCGGACGAACGTCTGCCGGTCGCGTAGGAGTCGACCCGACTGCCGCCGACCCCGGCGGCTGGCCCCGGCTGGACTGGTCCATGGACGCGGCGCTGCTGCTGGCGGCACTTGCCTCGCGAGCCGGCGACCATGTCGACTTCCTCGCCCACGACCGGACCACCCAGGCCGGCGTGTTCGGCGCGTCACGGACCGAGTTGCTCGGCCGCCTGGTCGACGCGATGGCGCCGCTGAATCCGGCGCTCATCGAATCCGATGCTACGGCAATGGTTTCCGCGGTCATGCGTCGTACACGGCGTCGAGCGCTGGTGGTGTTGATGACCGACCTCAACGCCAGCGCCCTCGACGAGGGTCTTCTGCCGGTACTTCCCCGGCTGTCGGCCAGGCACCACGTGATCGTCGCTGCAGTCACCGACCCACGCATCGACCAACTCACCGTCGGGCGTTCCGACGCGGCCGCGGTGTACGACGCGGCCGCGGCCGAACGCTCCCGTAACGAGCGGTGGGCGATAGCTTCTCGGCTGCGGCACAACGGGGTGGAGGTCGTCGACGCGCTACCCACCGAACTCGCGCCTGCACTTGCCGACCGCTATCTGGCGATGAAAGCCACCGGACGGCTTTAGCTCACCGGGTCGGCACCACGTCGGGCGCATCGGCGATGTCACCGGTGTCGCCGGCCCACACGGCACGGCGGCCGAAATAAACGACGTACGCCAAAAAGCCGACTTCGGCCAGCACTCCGATGCCGACACGCAGCAAAGTCGGCAACGAGGACGGGGTGACGAACGCCTCGATAGCGCCTGAAACGAACAGCACCGCAACCAAACCCACCGCGACCGAGATCACCGCACGGCCCTGCTCGGCCAGCACCTGTCCACGCGGGCGATCACCCGGGGAGATCACCGACCAGCCCAGCCGCATCCCGACGGCACCCGCCAGGAACACCGCCGTCAGCTCCAACAAGCTATGCGGGACCAGCAATCCCAGCAGCACGTCGGCCTTGCCGGCCTGAAGCATCAGACCGGCAACGACCCCGAGATTGGCGGCGTTGGCGAACAGCACGAACGGAATCGGCACTCCCAGCACGACGGAGAACGCGATGCACTTGGCCGCCACCCAGGAGTTGTTCACCCACACGTGCAATGCGAACGCAGCGGCCGCATGCTCGCTGTAGTACGAGGCGAAGTCGTGGTTCACCAATTCGTCGAGCTCACTGGGTGTTCCGATCGTGGATTGCACTTCAGGGCTGCCCATGACCCACATGGCAATAAGCGCCACAACAGCGAAGAACACCACCGCCGCCGCCAGCCACCACCGCCACGCGCGGTACGCCACTACCGGAAACGACACGGTCCAGAACCGGGTGAACTCGCTCGACAGCGGCGCGTGAGCGCCGGTGACCGCGGCGCGGGCCCGCGCGACCAGACTCGAAAGCCTACCGACCAGTGCCGGATCGGACGACGCGGAGCGCAGCATCGACAGGTGCGTCGAGGCCCGCTGGTAGAGCTCGACCAATTCGTCGACCTCGGCACCGTCGAGCCGGCGGCGGTTCTTCACCAGTTGCTCGAGGCGATCCCAGGTGTCGCGGTGTGCGAGCACGAACGCGTCGACGTCCACGGGGTAAACACTAGTCAAGCCGGGAGTAGCGTTCGCTGTATGTCGGAAGTGGTGACCGGGGACGCCGTGGTTCTCGACGTTCGGGTTGCGCAACTACCGGTGCGCGCGGTGAGTGCACTCATCGACATCGCGGTCATCTTGGTGGGCTACCTGGTGGCATTGGTGTTGTGGGCGGCCGCGCTGACCCAATTCGACGACGCAGTGACCGCGGCGATCATGATCATCTTCACCGTGTTGGTCTTCGTCGGGTACCCGCTGGTGTTCGAGACCGCAACACGCGGTCGAACACTCGGCAAGATGGCGATGGGTCTGCGTGTGGTGTCGGACGACGGCGGCCCGGAGCGCTTCCGCCAGGCAACGTTTCGAGCGTTGGCGTCGATCGTCGAAATCTGGGGATTATTGGGCAGCCCCGCGGTCATCTGCAGCATGCTGTCGCCGAGGGCCAAGCGGATCGGTGACATCTTTGCCGGCACAGTGGTGATCAGCGAGCGCGCGCCGAAGCCCGGCCCGCCACCCAGCATGCCGCCGCAGCTGGCCTGGTGGGCGACGTCGCTGCAGCTGTCCGGCCTGAGCGCTGAACAAGCCGAGATCGCACGTCAATTCCTGACGCGGGCACTGCAACTCGACCCCCGGGTGCGCCACCGGATGGCCTACCGGATCGCCAGCGACGTGTTCAGCCGGGTGGCACCTCCGCCGCCGCCCGGGACTCCGCCCCAGCTGGCCCTGGCCGCCGTACTCGCGGAACGACACCGTCGCGAACTCGCCCGATTACGCGGCTTTTAGCTCCCGGCGCTACTGCGCGACCGTGGTGGCGAGGATGGCGACGTCGGCGATCAGCAGCGCGATGGCAACCACGGGTATCACGAATCCCCATCGGCGCCGGGCGGTGAAGAAGGAGGCGACGACCGCTGCGGCCGCAACCACCGGTGCGCCGTAGAACAGCGCGTCGAAGCTGATCCCGTTCGGGCCCAGGTTGGGGCAGGCCTTGTCGCTGCAGGCGGCGGTGCTCATGACCGCACCCACCGCGAACACCATCACGACGCCCGCACCCACCACCGCGAGCAGCGCCAGTGCCCAGTTCACCCATAGCCGCACGCGCTTGTCGCGGTCCGCACCAGCGGGCTCGGCCAGTGCGTCGCGGTCACCTCCCGCGCCGGTCTTCACGTGCACATTTTCCTGACTCATGGGTGAGGTGCTACCCCTCCGCTGGCGCTCGCAAACCGCCACAGAAAGCGCTGACTCGCAAATCGACCTTGCGTAACGATAGGTTCCGATATATCGTCGTCGTATCGGTAGCGCATCCGGCGCTATCTTTCCAGAAACGAGAAATCCCATGAACAACCCATTTCCCCATGTGGGCGGGCCATTCGCGGGCGGGCCGGGGCCGTCGGGCTTCGGATTCGCTCCCCAGGACCGCCGCGCATTCCACGAACAGCGCAGGCAAGCCCGCCGCGAGTTCCGCGACTTGGTCCGGGGCACCGACGCCGGTCATGACGGGCCGTTCGGGCCCGGCTTCGGCCGAGGGTTCGGGCGCGGCTTCGGCCCGGGTGGCTTCGCCCCCGGCGCCTTCGGTCCCGGCTTCGGCCCGGCCGGACGCGGCGGACGGCGCGGTGGCCACGGCCGGCGCGGCCGCCGTGGTGACGTCCGTGCCGCCATCCTGGTACTGCTCGCCGAGCGGCCGATGCACGGCTACGAAATCATTCAGGAGGTCGCCGAGCGGAGCCAGGATCTGTGGAAGCCGAGCCCCGGCTCGGTCTACCCGACCCTGCAACTGCTGGTCGACGAGGGGCTGATTGTCGCCTCGGAAAGCGAGGGCAGCAAGAAGCTGTTCCAGTTGACCGACACCGGCAGAGAAGCCGCGGAGAAGGTCGCGACCCCGCCGTGGGACGAGATCGCCGACGGGGTTGATCCCGCGCATCTCAACCTGCGGGCAGCTGTCGGTCAATTATTCGGCGCCGTAGCGCAATCCGCGCACGCCGCCAGCACAGAGCAGCAGCAGCGCATTATCGAGATCGTCAACAACGCTCGCCGCGAGATCTACACGATTCTCGCCGAAGACGACGACTGATCACACCGCGACGGTGGGGGCCGGCACTTGCCGGTCCCCACTGTTCGCGTCAGGATACTTCGATCCAGTCGAGCGTGCGCTGCACCGCTTTTCGCCATCCCGCATAGCCAGTCGAACGCTGTTCCTCGCTCCACTGCGGTGTCCACCGCTTGCCTTCACGCCAGTTGGCCCTTAACTCATCCGGGTCGCCCCAGAAGCCGACCGCCAGACCGGCCGCATAGGCGGCGCCCAGCGCGGTCGTCTCGGCGACCACCGGACGCACCACGTCGACGTTCAGGACGTCAGCCTGGATCTGCATGCACAGGTCGTTGGCGGTGATCCCGCCGTCGACCTTCAAAACCTCAAGGCGCACAGCCGAATCGGCCTGCATCGCGTCGACCACATCGCGGCTCTGGTAGCAGATCGACTCCAAGGTCGCACGGGCCAAGTGTGCGTTCGTGTTGAACCTCGACAGTCCAACGATTGCGCCGCGGGCATCGGAGCGCCAATACGGCGCGAACAAGCCCGAGAACGCCGGGACGAAGTACACCCCGCCGTTGTCGTCGACCTGCCGGGCCAGCGCCTCACTCTGGGCCGCCCCGCTGATGATGCCCAGTTGATCCCGTAGCCATTGCACGGCCGATCCGGTGACGGCGATCGAACCTTCCAGGGCGTACACAGGTTTCGCGTCACCGAACTGATAGCACACGGTGGTCAGCAGACCATTTTGCGACCGGATGATCTGTTCGCCGGTGTTCAGCAGCAGGAAATTGCCTGTGCCGTAGGTATTTTTGGCCTCGCCAGGCCGCAGACAGACCTGGCCGACCATCGCCGCGTGCTGGTCCCCGAGGATTCCAGTGATCGGTACCTCGCCGCCGAGAGGCCCGTCGGGCGTCGTGACACCGTATGGCTGACGTGGCGACGACGACGCGATGGACGGAAGCATCGTCCGCGGGATGCCGAAAAACGACAGCAGCTCGTCGTCCCAGTCCAATGTCTCAAGGTCCATCAGCATGGTCCGGCTGGCATTGGTGACGTCGGTGACGTGTACCCCGCCGCGGGGGCCGCCGGTCAGATTCCACAACAGCCAGGTATCGATGGTGCCGAAAACCGCGTCACCGCGCTCGGCCGCGGCGCGCACACCCTCGACGTTGTCCAGAATCCACTGCAGTTTGCCGCCGGCGAAATAGGTCGCCGGCGGCAAACCCGCTTTGTGCCTGATCACGTCGCCGCGACCATCGCGATCCAGCGCCGACGCGATCCGGTCAGTGCGCGTGTCTTGCCAGACGATCGCGTTGTAGTACGGCCGCCCGGTGTGTCGATTCCACACCATGGTCGTCTCGCGTTGGTTGGTGATTCCCAGTGCGACAATCTCTTTCGACGACAGGTTGGTCGCGTTGAGCGTCGACATCAGCACCGATGTCGTGCGCTCCCAGATCTCGATCGGGTTGTGCTCGACCCACCCGGCCCGCCGCAGGATCTGCTCGTGCTCGAGTTGATGGCGACCCACCTCGGCCCCGTCGCGGTCGAAGATCATGCAGCGGGTGCTGGTGGTGCCCTGGTCGATCGAAGCGACGAAGTCAGCCAACTGTTCTCCTCCCGCGATCGTGTCCATCATGGACTACGCGGGCACGCCAGTCGTCGAGAACAGCGGGCGCGAGCGCTCTACAGGCCGCCGAGGGAATCCGCCGCCCCCGCGACTACGGTGCTGAGGTCCACCAGGCCGATGTCGGGATTGATGGCGTCGAAGGGGGCGAATGAGGAGATCGGAGTGATCACGCCGTCGACATCGTCAATGCCGACTTGGAATAGCGAGGGAACCGTGAACAGGATTTCGGATGTGTCGGACCCCGGGCCGCCGGAAAAGATGTCGACGTCAAACGTCGTCGAATCGAAGGACCCGACGAGGTAGTTGTCGAACGCTCCGGCTGCGTCGAGGCTCAAGGTATCCGTGGACCCGTCGATCGCGAACGGTCCGATAGTGACGATGCCCTCGGTGGAGGGCGCGCCACCGAGGATGACCAGGCCGGCGTCGGGACTGACAAAGTCGAACGGGTTGAACGAGTAGAACGGTGTGCTGGTCCCGTCGACCTCGTCGATGCCACCTTGGAACAGCAGCGGAATTGTGAAGACGTACTCAGCGCTGTTCGATCCCGTGGGGCCTTGATAGACATCGAGGTCAAACGGGGTCGAGCCGAGGGACCCAGTGGTGAAGTTGTCGAACGCCAAGTTCGATGAGTCGTAGGTGAGAGTGTCGTTATATCCGCCGATCGCGAACGGCCCGATGCTCACCAAGTCGTCGGCACGCGCGACAGATCCGGTGCATAGCGCGATCAACGGCGACGCCAGCAGGGCACCGAAAGCGACTCCAACCACGCTGGTCATGCGGCGGTGCGTACGACTCATGTTTTCCCCGGAATCTTCCTGTGAATCACGTAAGACTGAGCTGAGATTGTTGCAATTATCCGACGCGCGCGTCAACAGCGCATGACAACTGATTCACGCACTGTGCACACCTGGGCAATTGGGCAGCGGGTCAGTTCAGTTGGCCGATCGGTTGCGGCGCGGTGCGTAAAACGGTTGCATCTGCGTAGTGGGCAAAGACCTCAAGCGGAAGATCTACTCGCGCGTCGACCGGCAGCAGTACCGGCGCAAGGTGCAACTGTGCCTCGACGTCTTCGAGACGATGCTCGCGCAGTCCAGCTTCGAGTTCGACCACCCGCTCACCGGAATGGAAATCGAATGCAATCTGGTCGATGACGCTTATCAGCCGGCGATGACCAATTCCGACGTCCTGGCCGCCATCGCCGACCCGGCGTATCAGACCGAATTAGGTGCGTACAACATCGAATTCAACGTCCCGCCCCGGCCGTTGGGCGGTCATGCCGGCGTGCATCTGGAAGACGAAGTGCGCGCCAGTTTGAACGCCGCCGAGACCAAGGCGAGCGCCGGCGGAGCCCACATCGTCATGATCGGGATACTGCCCACCCTGATGCCCGAACACCTCGCCAGCGGATGGATGAGTGAGTCGTCCCGGTATGCGGCGCTCAACGACTCCATCTTCAACGCCCGTGGCGAAGACATGCAGATCGATATCGACGGACCCGAACCGCTCAGCATCAACTCGACATCGATCGCTCCCGAATCAGCTTGCACCAGTATGCAGTTGCACCTGCAGGTGTCGCCGGAAGGGTTCGCCAGCAACTGGAACGCCGCGCAGGTTCTGGCCGGACCACAGCTGGCGCTGGGTGCCAACTCGCCATACTTCTTCGGCCACCAGCTGTGGTCGGAGACCCGCACCGAACTGTTCGCCCAGTCCACCGACACCCGGCCGGACGAGCTGAAAACCCAGGGGGTGCGGCCCCGGGTGTGGTTCGGCGAACGCTGGATCACCTCGATCTTCGATCTGTTCGAGGAGAACGTTCGCTACTTCCCCTCGCTGCTACCGGAGGTGTCCGATGAGGATCCGGTCTCCGAACTGGCGGCCGGGCGCGCCCCGCAGCTGGCGGAGCTGCGCCTGCACAACGGCACCGTCTATCGGTGGAACCGCCCGGTGTACGACGTCGTCGCGGGACGGCCTCACCTGCGGGTGGAGAACCGCGTGCTACCCGCCGGTCCGACGGTCGTCGACATGCTGGCCAACGCGGCGTTCTACTACGGCATGTTGCGCACGCTGACCGAAGATGATCGCCCGGTCTGGACGAAGATGAGATTCGATGCGGCGCAACATAATTTCCTCGAAGCGGCCCGCCACGGCATGCAGGCGAGCCTGTTCTGGCCTGGATTGGGCACCGTAACCACCGAGG
>DASXJI010000370.1:0-1959 GCA_036497495.1 Mycobacterium sp. | reverse complement strand
TCAAGGTTGTTCAGCGCGTCGAAAATCCGGAAGATGTCGATCCCGGTGGCGGTGGCCTCGTGGATGAACGCCGACGTGACCAGCTCCGGATACGGCGTGTAGCCAACGGTGTTGCGACCTCGCAGCAGCATCTGCAGGCAGAGGTTGGGCATCGCTTCGCGCAGCTCGGCGAGCCTTTCCCAGGGGTCCTCCTTGAGAAACCGCAGCGCCACATCGTATGTCGCGCCGCCCCAGCACTCCACGGACAGCAGCTGTGGCATGGTCCGGGCCAGATACGGGGCAACCATGTTCAGACCGCTGGTACGCACCCGGGTGGCCAACAGCGACTGATGGGCATCGCGGAAAGTCGTGTCGGTGACGCGTACCCCTGAAGAATCGCGCAGCCAACGCGCAAACCCCTCCGGCCCCAACTCGATCAACAGCTGCTTGGAACCGGGTGGTGGCGCTTTGGTGAGATCGACATCGGGTAGCTTGTCGTGCGGGTACACCGCCGACCGCCGCGAGCCGTGCGGCTTGTTGACCGTCACGTCGGCCAGGTAGTTGAGGATTTTGGTGCCGCGGTCGGCCGACGATCGCGCCGTCAGCAACTGCGGGCGCTCCTCAATGAACGATGTGGTGACATGACCCGCTTGGAAATCCGGGTCGTCCAGGACCGCCTGCAAGAACGGGATATTCGTCGAGACGCCACGGATCCGGAACTCAGCGATCGCGCGCCGGGCCCGGCTGACCGCGGTCGGGAAGTCACGTCCCCGGCAGGTCAGCTTGACCAGCATCGAATCGAAGTGGGCGCTGATCTCGGCGCCCAGGTTCGTACCGCCGTCCAGCCGTATCCCCGCCCCGCCCGGGCTTCGGTAAGCGCTGATGCGCCCGGTGTCGGGCCGGAATCCGTTAGCCGGATCTTCGGTGGTGATTCGGCACTGTAACGCCGCGCCGTGCGGACGGATGTTCTCTTGGCGCAGGCCCAGATCTTCCAGAGATTCGCCGGATGCGATGCGCAGCTGGCTGGAGACCAGGTCGACGTCGGTGATCTCCTCGGTGACGGTGTGCTCGACCTGGATTCGCGGATTCATCTCGATGAAGACGTGATGCCCGCGCTCGTCGAGCAGGAACTCCACGGTGCCGGCGCAGCTGTAGCCGATGTGACGGGCGAAATCGACTGCGTCGGAACATATTCTCGCGCGTAGTTCCTCAGACAGGTTAGGAGCCGGCGCCAGCTCGACGACCTTCTGGTGCCGTCGTTGCACACTGCAGTCCCGTTCGTAGAGGTGGATCACGTTGCCGTAGGTGTCGGCCAGGATCTGAACCTCGATGTGGCGCGGGTTGATCACCGCCTGTTCGAGGTAGACCGTCGGGTCTCCGAACGCCGATTCAGCTTCCCGGCTGGCCGCCTCGATGGCTTCGGGCAGTGCTTCGGCCTCGTTGACTCGCCGCATCCCGCGCCCACCGCCGCCGGCAACCGCTTTGACGAACAACGGGAACTCCATGTCGGCTGCGGCGGATACCAGCTCGTCGACCGATGCTGACGGCGAGGACGACGCCAGAACAGGCAGGCCGGCTTCGCGCGCCGCTGCGACCGCACGGGACTTGTTACCGGTCAGCTGAAGCACTTCGGCGCTGGGGCCGACGAAGGTGATGCCGAACCGCGCGCAGGCGGCCGCCAATTCGGGGTTCTCCGATAGGAAGCCGTATCCGGGATACACCGCGTCAGCACTCGCACTGCGGGCGGTGGCGACGATCTCATCGACCGACAGATATGCGCGCACCGGGTGACCGATGTCGCCGATCTGGTAGGACTCGTCAGCTTTCAGGCGGTGCAACGAATTTCGGTCTTCATAGGGATACACAGCGACGGTGCCGACACCAAGTTCGTAGGCGGCCCGGAATGCCCGGATCGCGATTTCGCCGCGATTGGCAACCAGCACTTTGGAGATCACTTGTAATCCCTAACTTCTATTGTTC
>DASXJI010000369.1:0-7217 GCA_036497495.1 Mycobacterium sp. | reverse complement strand
GTGATCGCCGAGGCCGGCACATTCGAATCGGTCACGGTGTCCACCCAGATGGCCGGGCGCGGCACCGATATCCGGCTGGGCGGATCCGACGAGGCCGACCACGACAGGGTCGCCGAACTGGGCGGGCTGCACGTGGTGGGCACCGGTCGGCATCACACCGAGCGGCTGGACAACCAATTGCGTGGCCGGGCCGGACGGCAGGGCGACCCGGGGTCGTCGGTGTTCTTCTCCAGCTGGGAAGACGACGTCGTGACGGCCAACCTCGAGCGCAACAAGTTGCCGATGCAGACCGACGACGACGGCCGGATTGTCAGCCCCAAGGCGGCCGGGCTGCTTGATCACGCTCAGCGCGTTGCCGAGGGCCGGATGCTCGACGTGCACGCGAACACCTGGCGCTACAACCAATTGATCGCCCAGCAGCGCGCCATCATCGTCGAGCGGCGCAACACGCTGCTCAGCACAGCCGCGGCCTCCGAAGAGCTGGCCGAGCTGGCACCCGACCGTTATGACGAACTGTCCGAACAGCTTTCCGAAGAACAGCTGGAGAAAATCTGCCGGCTGATCATGCTGTATCACCTCGACCGAGGTTGGGCCGATCATTTGGCGTATCTTGCCGACATCCGCGAGAGCATTCACTTGCGCGCGCTGGGCCGGCAAAATTCATTGGACGAGTTCCACCGGTTGGCCGTCGACGCGTTTGCCTCGCTGGCCGCCGACGCGATCGAGGCGGCGCAGCAGACGTTCGAAACCGCGAACGTGCTCGAAGAGGAGCCGGGGCTGGGTCTGTCGAAGCTGGCGCGACCGACATCGACGTGGACCTACATGGTCAATGACAACCCGCTCTCGGATGACACGTTGGCCACTCTGAGCCTGCCCGGGGTGTTCCGCTGAGATGAGTCGGCGTACGTAACGCCACGGCGAAAAATCCGGCCGAAAATCGCCGTGGCATTACGTACGCGCGGCGGTCCGCGCTGCGGACCGCATCGTCACCCGGCTAAGGTCACGGCTCATGGAGCAGGTGCCTCCGCCCGACCGGGTGCTGACCGTACCCAACCTGCTGAGCGCCATCCGCCTTGCGCTCATCCCGGTATTCGTCTACGTCCTGCTGTTCGCGCATGCCAACGGCTGGGCGGTGGCCATTTTGATGTTCAGCGGCGCCTCCGACTGGGCCGACGGCAAGATCGCCCGGGTGATGAATCAGTCGTCAAGGCTGGGGGAGTATCTGGATCCCTTCGTCGACCGGCTGTACATGGTGACGACGCCGATCGCGTTCGGGCTGGCCCATATTTTGCCGTGGTGGATCATTGCCGTCCTGCTGGTACGCGATGTGCTGCTGGCCGCCGAACTGCCACTGCTGCGTACCCGCGGCATCACCGCACTGCCGGTGATCTATGTCGGCAAGGCAGCGACGTTCGCGTTGATGTCGGCCTTCCCGCTGATCCTGCTGGGTCAGTGGGACGCGCAGTGGAGTCGTGTCGTATTGGCTTGCGGCTGGGCGTTTTTGATCTGGGGCACGTACATGTACCTGTGGTCGTTCTTCGTGTACGCGTGGCAGGTTGTCACGGTGCTGCACCGCATGCCGCCGGTAAGGGCCGGCGATGGCTGACCAGGCACTCGGCGGCTACGACCCTAATGCGGGCCTGAGCGCACACAATGCCGGACGGCCGCACCTGATCCCGGTGCCGTCGCTGCTGCGGGCCCTGCTTTCCGAGCATCTGGATCCCGGCTATGCGGCCGCGGCCGAACAGCGGAACCGCAGCGGCGAGCCACCGACCGGTCGAGCCCGAGCCATGAGCTGGATGTGGCAAGCGCTGGCCGCGTTGCTGGTGGCGTCGGTGTTTGCCGCGGCCGTCGCGCAGGCCCGGCTGGTCGCACCGGGGGTCAGCGCGGCGCAACGGGTGCTGGCGGCCGGCGTGCGTTCCGAAGAAGCGACGACCGGCGAACTCACCAAGCATCGCAATACGCTTGCCGCACAACGTGATGACGTTCAACGGCACGCGTTGGCCGAAGACGCCGCGGGCCAGCGACTGCTCGCCGACCTCGACCGGCTCAGCCTGGCCGCCGCGAGCACCCCGGTCACTGGTCCAGGTTTGAGCGTCACCGTGACCGAGCCCACCGTCAGCCCGAACCTGTCCGACGTTTCCAAGCAGCGAGTCGGCGGCAGCCAGCAAATCATCCTCGACCGGGACTTGCAGTTGGTAGTCAACTCGTTGTGGGCCAGCGGTGCCGAGGCTATCGCCATCGACGGAGTGCGGATCGGCCCGAACGTGACCATCCGGCAGGCCGGGGGCGCGATTCTGGTCGACAACAACCCCACCAGCAGCCCGTACGCGGTTCTGGCGGTCGGGCCGCCGCATGCGATGCAAGACGTGTTCGACAACAGTCCGGGCCTACGTCGCCTACGGCTCCTGGAGACCTCATACGGCGTCGGCGTGAACGTCAGCGCCAAGGACAATCTCACGCTGCCCGCCGGGGCGGTCCGAGATGTCAAGTTCGCCAAACAGATTGGTTCGCCGTAGTGCGGAATTACCTAGTGCAAAACATAGCGGTAGCGGAGGCAGAGCAGGAATGATCGGTATCGCAGCGCTGGCCGTCGGTATCGTGTTGGGCCTGGTCTTTCATCCCAGCGTGCCGGAAGTCATCCAGCCCTATCTGCCGATCGCGGTCGTCGCCGCACTCGACGCAGTGTTCGGCGGGTTACGGGCATACCTGGAGCGGATTTTCGACCCGAAGGTCTTCGTGGTGTCGTTCGTCTTCAACGTGTTGGTCGCGGCGCTGGTCGTCTACGTCGGTGACCAACTGGGCGTCGGCACACAGCTGTCGACGGCGATCATCGTCGTACTGGGTATCCGCATCTTCGGCAACGCCGCGGCGCTGCGACGCCGACTCTTCGGGGCGTAACGGGTATAAGGCCGACATGAGCGACACCGATCCCGAAGCCGACGACACCGCCGCGGAGTCGCGCGACCCCGAGGCCGAGAACGCCGAAAAGCCCGCGGAGGTCGAGGAGGCGGCCGAGCAGCACGGTCGGCACGAACTGGGGCCGCACCAACCGAAACCCGCGATCGGCGAGTTGCAACCCCGCGGATTTCTGCGACGCGGCCGCACAGTTTTCGGCGCGCTGGCCCTGATCCTGTGCCTGCTGCTGGGCGTGGCCATCGCAACCCAGGTGCATCAGACCACGACCGGCGACTCGCTGGATACGGCCCGTCCCGCGGACCTGCTGGTGTTGCTGGATTCGCTGCGTCAACGCGAAGCGACGCTGAGTACCGAAGTCGCCGAACTGCAGCGCTCGTTGAACGCCTTGCAGGCCTCGGGCAGCAGCGACCAGGCCGCCATCCAGAACGCTCAGGCCCGGCTGGCGGCGTTGTCGATCCTGATCGGCACGGTCGGCGCCACCGGCCCCGGTGTCACCGTGCGGATCGAGGACCCCGGGCCAGGGGTTGCGCCGCAGGCGATGCTCGACGTGCTCGACGAATTACGGGCCGCCGGCGCCGAGGCCATCCAGATCAGCGATGGGCACGAGGCGGTGCGCACCGGCGTCGACACCTGGATCGTCGGTGCCCCCGGTGCACTGATCGTCGACGGCAAAACCCTGATCCCGCCATATTCGGTTGTCGCCATTGGTGATCCACCGACGCTTGCGGCGGCGATGAACATTCCCGGCGGCGCGGTGGACAGTGTCAAACGCGTCGGCGGCACCATGTCGGTGCAGCAGGGCGACAAGGTAGACATCACCGCCTTGCGACAACCAAAACCGCGCCAATACGCTCAGCCCGTCAAGTAGTAACCGACCAGAACAGGACAACAGTGAGCGAAATCCCGCCTGATTTGCACTACACCGCCGAACACGAGTGGATTCGGCGGACCGGGGATGACACCGTGCGGGTGGGGATCACGGACTTCGCCCAGCAGGCCCTCGGCGACGTCGTGTTCGTCCGGCTGCCTGATGTGGGTAGTGACCTGTCTGCGGGGGACGCCTTCGGTGAAGTGGAATCAACCAAGTCCGTGTCGGATCTGTACGCACCGGTGGCGGGGAAAGTTGTTGCGGTCAATGAAGATTTGGAAGCCAGCCCCGAGCTGGTCAACTCCGACCCTTACGGCGGCGGCTGGCTGATTGACCTCCAGGTCGACGCCGAGGCTCTGGAGAAGGGATTCGAGGAGCTGCTGGACGCCGAGACCTACCGCGGCACGCTGCCCGAATGACCCTTGTTATCGTTCCCCGCGCGGCGACGATGCGCGCTGTGGAGCGGCGTGAGGAGGAGCCGGGCAGTTGGACAGGCCCGCACGGATGCACGCCGGACCGGGGCCGGACTCGGACGGCGATCAGATGTCGCCGCCGATCCGGCGGGGGACGGCACATTGAACTCCTGTGCGCGGTACGGTCGTCACATCGACGGCCACAGCGGGTGGGAAGCCGATCGACCGGACCCAACCAGACAACGCAGCAGCGGTCAGTGAGGAGCAGCGGGTGACGGACAAGGACAACGACCAGACTTCTGATGAGGTGACCGTGGAGACGACATCTGTCTTCCGCGCGGACTTCCTCAATGAACTGGACGCTCCCGCGCAGTCGGGCTCGGAGACCGCGGTGTCCGGTGTCGAAGGCCTGCCGGTCGGTTCAGCGTTGCTCGTCGTCAAACGGGGTCCGAACGCCGGCTCGCGCTTCCTGCTCGACCAACCGACCACATCGGCCGGCCGCCATCCCGACAGCGACATCTTCCTCGACGACGTCACCGTCAGCCGTCGGCACGCTGAATTCCGGTTGGAGACCGACGAGTTCCACGTGGTCGACGTCGGCAGCCTGAATGGCACCTACGTCAACCGCGAGCCGGTCGACTCGGCCGTGCTGGCCAACGGCGACGAGGTGCAGATCGGCAAATTCCGCCTGGTATTCCTGACCGGCCCCAAGGTCGGTGACGACGGAGGGCCCGGAAGCTAGTGACCGCGCCGGAGACCCCCGCACTGAGCGGGATGTCTATCGGAGCGGTCCTCGACCTGCTACGACCGGACTTCCCGGATGTGACGATTTCCAAGATCCGTTTCTTGGAAGCCGAGGGTCTCGTTACGCCGCAGCGCGCGGCATCGGGTTATCGCCGATTCACCGCCTACGACTGCGCGCGGCTGCGCTTCATCCTGACCGCCCAGCGTGACCAGTACCTGCCGCTGAAGGTGATCAAGGCCCAGCTGGACGCGCAGCCCGACGACGAGCTGCCACTGGCCGGATCGCCTTACGGTGTACCGCGATTGGTGTCGGTCGGCGACGATGGCGCTGCGGACCCGGCGGCGGTGTCTACCGCCCGCGTCCGGCTCAGCCGAGAAGACCTGCTGGAGCGTTCAGGAGTGGACGGCGAGCTGCTCACGGCGCTGCTCAAAGCTGGCGTGATCACCACTGGCCCGGGTGGTTTTTTCGATGAGCACGCGGTGATGATCCTGCAGTGCGCCCGAGCGCTCGCGGATTACGGCGTCGAACCGCGTCATCTGCGGGCATTCCGCTCGGCTGCCGACCGGCAATCCGATCTGATCGCGCAGATCGCCGGCCCCCTCGTCAAGGCCGGCAAGACCGGTGCCCGAGACCGCGCCGACGACCTCGCGCGCGAAGTCGCCGCCCTGGCGATCACGCTGCACACCTCGTTGATCAAGTCCGCAGTGCGCGACGTTCTCCACCGCTGAAGGACTAGACTCGGAACGACAGCTTGCGTTCGGCGGCATGGTGTTTGCACCACTACCTCGGAGCAGGTCTGATCGGACACGGCAGCACGTGCGGAGGGCAGACACAGATGGGTGAAGTTCGCGTCGTCGGCATTCGCGTCGAGCAGCCGCAGAACCAGCCGGTGCTCCTGCTGCGTGAGGCTGACGGCGACCGCTACCTGCCGATCTGGATCGGCCAGTCCGAAGCCGCCGCGATCGCCCTCGAGCAACAGGGAGTCGAGCCGCCGCGCCCGCTCACCCATGACTTGATTCGGGATCTCATTGCCGCGCTTGGCCATTCGCTCAAAGAGGTGCGCATCGTCGACCTGCAGGAAGGCACGTTCTACGCCGACTTGATCTTTGACCGGAACATCACAGTGTCAGCACGGCCATCGGACTCGGTGGCCATTGCTTTGCGGGTCGGCGTACCGATTTACGTCGAAGAAGCCGTTCTCGCGGAGGCCGGCCTGCTGATTCCCGACGAGAACGACGACGAGCCGTCCACCGCCGTTCGCGAGGACGAGGTGGAAAAGTTCAAAGAATTTTTGGACAGCGTCTCGCCCGACGATTTCAAGGCCACCTGAACGCGCGCGCTGAACGGAAATCGACGCCTGTCTGCAAAAAAATTCGGGGCCGCATTTGTAGAGTAGGGCACGTCCGAGTCGGCAACATCACGGATGCGTCTCAACTGCGAGTTCGACCTCGACACGCCCGGTGGATAGCGTGGAGTCACCGCCTCGACCGCCATACTTTGAATTCAATTGATTAGTTCTACGAACACCAGAGCGAGTCGAAAAGCGTATGCTCACAAGCACTCGATTGAGCAAACGCGAAAACGGCAGCCCGTGACGAGCGCGCGATCGGCGAGAGGATGCACCGTGGGCGACCAGCCACGTCAGGATCAACTGGATCTCGAGTCTGTGACCACACTCGACGACAGTTCAGAAGCCATTCCCGAACCGGCGATCCGCGTGTCGAGCGAACCCGTGCAGGGTGGCTTGTTCCCCGACGACTCGGTGCCCGACGAATTGGTCGGCTACCGCGGCCCGAGCGCGTGCCAGATCGCCGGGATCACGTATCGCCAGCTGGACTACTGGGCGCGCACTTCGCTGGTAGTGCCGTCGATCCGCAGCGCCGCCGGATCCGGCAGTCAACGGCTGTACTCGTTCAAAGACATCCTCGTGCTCAAGATCGTCAAGCGTTTGCTCGACACCGGGATCTCGTTGCACAACATCCGTGTCGCGGTTGATCACCTTCGCCAGCGCGGCGTGCAGGACCTCGCCAATATCACGCTGTTCTCGGACGGCACCACGGTTTACGAGTGCACTTCGGCCGAAGAAGTCGTGGACTTGCTGCAGGGTGGACAGGGCGTGTTCGGCATCGCCGTCTCCGGAGCGATGCGCGAGCTTACCGGCGCTATCGCAGATTTTCCCGGCGAGCGCGCCGACGACGGCGAGTCGATCGCTGCGCCGGAAGACGAGCTGGCCTCGCGGCGCAAACACCGCGACCGCAAGATCGGCTGACTC
>DASXJI010000368.1:0-2055 GCA_036497495.1 Mycobacterium sp. | reverse complement strand
GAGCCAAGTCGGCGTCATTGGGACAGGCTGCTCAGCTGCCGAAGCTCGCCCATGTGTCGTGCATCGTCACAACCGATGCGCCGACCAGGCGCTAACACCACCATCGCAGGCAACCGTGCTGCCGTCCGTGTGAGCGGTTACACGATCGAACGCCTGGAGCTGTGTCCGGGCACAGGTTCGCAACCGAGCCACTTCGGTTGACCCCTCACATCCGGCCCGTGAGCAAGCCTATGGTTTGGGGCTATGAGCGCGGTACCGCACGCCGACGGCGTCCGGCCTCGTGCTGCCCTCGATCCGCACGTCGTCGAGCTCGGCAAGCTCATGCTGACCCGTGCCCCGGGACTGGGAGAGACGCTCGCCGATCGACTCTGCCGGGAAATCGACGCGTACCGCGACGGCACCGTCGTCACGAAGGACCAAGTTCGCGCAAGTTGCGTGGAGAACCTGACCTTCGTCTTCGACTCACTTGCGGGACGCCGGGACGACGTCTCGGCTGCTGAACACACCGGAATTGCGCGCGCGCTGGCCGGTGTGCCACTACCGGCGGTGATGACCGCCTATCGGGTCGGATTCCGCTTCATGTGGGAGGAGACCCTCGCCGCCGCACGGGCCGCGCAGATACCAACCGAGTCGATGCTGGACGCCACCGCACTCGTCTTTCTTGCCCAGGACACGTTTACCCAGGCGATGACCACGGCCTACCGCCAACAGCTGACCGCGCAGATTCTCGAGCAGGAAGAAGAACGGTCGGCGCTGGTCGAAGCGCTGCTCTCACGGCGGATAACCGACACGCAGAGCCTCTGGGAGGCAGCTGACCTGCTCCGGCTGCCCACCTCCGGACCGTACGTCGTCGTTGCAGCCGAGTTGCCGGCGATTGGAAGATTGGGACTGCCCGCGATCGAAAACAAGCTCTCCACCCGCGATATCCGTTCTGCGTGGCGGCTGTTGCCGGACTTGCAAGTCGGCATCGTCCATCTGCGGAACCCCGCGACGCCCGACACCCTCGGCACGCTGATCCGCGTGCTCCACCAGACTGCGACCACCCGGGTAGGCATCAGTCCTCCGTTCCACGAACTGGCCGAAACCAGCAGCGCGCTGCGATTCGCTCGGCTGGCCGTCACCGCAAAACCGTCGGCCGACTCGCTGATCACGGTGTTCGACGACACCCCTCTTGCAGTCGCGGCGGTGAGCGCGCCCGAGGTTATGGCGAAAATCAAGTCGTTAGTGCTAGGGCGACTGAATGAACTGCCGCCCGAGGAACGCACAATCCTGCTCGACACCTTCCAGGCGTGGTTGCAGGCGGGTGGCTCCGCTAACGACGCTGCGGCGAAGGTCTTCTGCCACCCCAACACCGTGCGTCATCGTCTTCGCCGTATCGAGGAGTTGACCAACCGATCACTCTCGCGGCCCAAGGACACCGCCGAACTCTGCCTGGCCTTCGAGGTCGAGCAGCGCCTACCCTGACCCCGCCAGGTCATGCCTTCAGCCGGTGGCGCACCTGAAATGCGCTGATCACATCGACGATGCCGATGACGATTAGCCACCAGCCGGCGACCAAGGTCAGGATTGCGATCGAATCGAGTGGGGAGATGATCAGCACCCCGCCGCCGATCACGATGATAACCCCGGAGAGCACCTGCCAGCCGCGTGCGGGGATGTGATCGAAGGACATTGCCGTCGCCAGCAGGGTCACCCCGCGAAACAGCCAGCCGATGCCGATCCACAGAGCCAAAAGCAGGATCGATTCGAGTTTGTCGCGGAAGCAGAAGAACCCCAGCACGAGTGATACCACGCCGGTGAGGAACGACAGCACTCTCATGGCCGCGCCGGCGTGCGAGCCGAAAGCGGCGAACACGTACCCGACTCCGGATACCACCAAGTAGATACCGAACAGGACACCGGCTACCAAGAGTGTCTTGCCCGGCCAGGCGAGCACGATGACGCCGAGGGCCACGCCCAAGACGCCGATCAACAGCAACAACTGCCACGTGTTCCGAGCAAGCTGGTGAAGCGGGCCTTCGAAAACGGTCTTTTCGCTGGTTGTCATGCGAAAAC
>DASXJI010000367.1:0-2714 GCA_036497495.1 Mycobacterium sp. | reverse complement strand
CCAACTTCGCCTACACGATGTTCGCCAAACGCCTGCGCAGGCAGGCTCAGCCCGGTCAGTTCGACCTGTCCACGTTGCGGTGGGCGCTCTCGGGCGCCGAGCAAGTGGACCCGGCCGACGTCGTGGATCTGTGCGAAGCCGGCGCGCCGTTCGGGTTGCGTCCCGAAGCCCTGGTGCCCGCCTACGGCATGGCCGAGACAACGGTGGCCGTGTCGTTCACCGAGTGCGGCCGCGGGTTGACCGTCGACGAAGTAGACGCCGACCTGCTCGCCATGCTGCACCGGGCGGTCCCGGCGTCCAGGGGTAAAACCCGGCGACTGGCCTCCCTCGGTCGTCCACTCAAGGGGCTGGAGGTCCGGATCGTCGACCAGAGCGGCGCGGTGATGCCCGCTCGCAGTGTCGGCGTGATCCACGTGCGTGGCGAACCGGTGACGCTGGGCTATACCACGGTCGGTGGTTTCGTACCCGCGCAAGATCACGAGGGGTGGTACGACACCGGCGATTTGGGGTACCTCACCGAGACCGGCAACGTAGTGGTGTGCGGCCGGGTGAAGGACGTGATCATCATGGCGGGTCGGAACATCTACCCGACGGACATCGAGCGCGCCGCCGCGCGCGTGCACGGGGTCAGGCCCGGCTGTGCGGTGGCGGTGCGCCTCAAGGCCGGCCATCCGCGGGAGACTTTCGCGGTCGCCGTCGAAGCCAATACCTGGGAGGACCCAGCGGAGGTGCGCCGCGTCGAGCGTCAGGTTGCCCATGAAGTCGTCGCCGAGGTCGATGTCCGTCCTCGCAACGTGGTTGTGCTCGAGCCGGGAACGATCCCGAAGACCCCGTCGGGAAAACTGCGCCGCGCCCACGCGCTGGCACTGGTCATTTAAAATCGTGTAGACCATGCCCAATTTTGATGCTCAGCCTGGTCGCGAACCACCAGAGCAGACCGAATTGTCCACCGCCCAACGGGCAGCGGACGAAATCGACTTGCGCGCCGGGCTGCGCGGCTTGGCGGGAATAGTGGCGGGCGCCCGCGGCGTGTTCGAATTGCTGCGCGAGGTCGCCGGGTTCGCCGCCGATGCCATTCCCGGTGTCGACGGCGCCGGAGTTGCGCTGATCGAGGCCACCAAAGGTCGCCCGACACTGCAGAGTACCGCTGCCACAGCGGGATTCGTTAACTGTATCGACACGGTCCAATACGACGAGTTGCATGAGGGGCCGTGCATCACGTGTATGCAGTCGCGGCGAGCCGCGGTCAGTGGATCGCTCGGCGCCGACGCCCGCTGGCCGCACTTCGGTGGCCGAGTCGCCAGGATGGGCGTGCATTCCGCGCTGTCGCTGCCGCTGATAGTCGGCGAGCACGTGATCGGCGCGATCAATTGCTATGCCGATAACCAGGACGCGTTCGGCGAACACGCCGTGCTGTTGGGATCGCAATTCGCCGGCCCGGCGGCCGTGTCGATCTTCAACGCCGGCCTGCTGGCCGGCGCTCGAGCACGTGCCGAAAAGCTGGAGGAGGCTCTGGACCACCGTGCGGTGATCGATCAGGCGGTCGGCATCATCCGCAGCCGGTCGGGTGTCAGCGCCGAGGTGGCGTTCAACCGGCTCGTCCAGATGAGTCAAAACGGCAACGTCAAGCTCCGGGTGGTCGCGGCACGACTGGTCGACGACGCCGTGCGGCGCGTCCATGCGCGGCGGGCTCAGCGCTGAGCCAGCTGAGTCATCTGTTGCAGCAACGCCGGACGGGCGTCGGGATCTGCCATCAACTGCCGTGCCACGTCGGTCAGGTGATCGCCGTGGGCACGCGAGTGCCTGCGTAACAGCGAAAATGCCTCGTCGACCGAAATGTCGAGGTATTCGCGCAGGAAGCCCTTGGCCTGCTCGACGACGATGCGGTGGGTCAGCGCGGCACGCAGCTGCGGTATCACTCTCGCAGGCGTCGGCGGGAGTTCCTGCAGGATCGCCACGCACGCGACATGTGCCAACGTCTGCCCAAGCAGGAGATCGGACTCACTGAGCTCGCCTGGCCGGCTGCCGAACAAACCCAGAGAGCCCATCACGATGCCGGCGGCCCGCATGGGTACCGCGTGCACGGAGGCGACGCCCGCCTCGACTGCGGCGGGAACAAACCGCGGCCATCGAGCGGTCGCGGTGCGCAGGTCCGCGACCGAAACCGGTTGGCCGGTGGCATAGCACTCCAAGCAGGGTCCCTCGTCGGCCTGTAATTGGAAGAGTTCCAGTTCGCGCGTCTGATCAGAGGTCGCGGCCAGCAAGCGCAGTTGACCCAGTGGGTCGGCGAGCAGAAATCCCACCGCCGCGATATCCAGCAGGTCTGCGCAACGCTCGGTGAGCTCGGTGAGCAGGTCGACGATGTCGAAGTCGTCCAGCAGGCTGTCGACGAGCGATACAACCGCGTCCAGTACCCGAGTTTCACGAGGAGTATCGGTCACGTTTGCCCTCCCTTTCGCGTGGCATCAATCGGCTTCGAGCCGCAGTCGCCGGTCGAGAATGTCGCGGGCGACCTCGGTGGCGCTGCGGTCGGTGGCGTAGGCGCGGGCGCGCAGGCGTACCAGCGCCGCGGCGGGTTCGACCCCGAGTTGGGCGACGAGCATGCCGGTGGCCTGGCTCACCTCAGTGCGGCTCAGGGCGTTGAAGTCGGCCCAGGCGCTGCTGTACGGGTTGTTCACGGCGGCCTGCAAGTCGGAGTGCAAAAGGTCCAGCAG
>DASXJI010000366.1:0-19043 GCA_036497495.1 Mycobacterium sp. | reverse complement strand
CCAGTCGAGCCCGAGTTCCATCAAGATTTCGTCGGTCTGCTCGGCGAACCCCGGCGCGGGTCCCGATATCGGTGCGGCCACATCGAACTGCACCGGGTTGGCGACCAGTTCGAGTTCGCCGGCCTGTACTACATATTCATTGGCCCGGATTTGAGCGTCGTCGGCCGCCTGCAAGGTGTCTTGCACCGGCGCCCACGGTCCGGCGAGGGTGGCGAAGCGTTCGCTCCATTCCGCGAGAGTGCGGGTGGCGATGGCCTTGCTCAGTATCTGCACCGCCTCCGCGGTGTTGCCCGCGATCTTCCCGTCGGTGTCGAACCTGGGGTCGTCGGCCAGTTCAGGCTGGTCGATGTGTTGGCACACGTCGGCCCAGAACTTGCTGGCCTGCATCATTACGAACGAGATGTAGCGGCCGTCCGATGTCGCATACAGCCCGACCAGCGGATTGACCGGAGAGCCGTGCACCCCAGGCGGGAAGGCCTCCATCCGCTGATTCAGGTGGACGGTCAATGCGACGGTGTGCCCCATCGACCACAGCCCGCTGCCCAGTAGCGAGACGTCGACGACCGCCGGTTCGCCGGTGCGTTCGCGCTTGAGCAACGCTGCCGCGATACCGCCGGCCAGGTTGGTGCCGGAGATGGTGTCGCCGTAGGCGGGCCCGGGCGGCCCGATCATGCCTTCCGTTCCGGGCGGGGTGATGGTGGCGGCCGTCCCGGCCCGACACCAGAACGCGGTCATGTCGTAGCCGCCTTTTTCCGACTCCGCGCCGCGCGGGCCAAGGGCGCTGCCGCGGGCGTAGATGATCGTGGGGTTGATCGCACGGATGTCGTCGACGTCGATGCCGAACTTCTTGCGGTGTCCGGGCAGGAAGCTGGTCAAGAACACATCCGACCGACGAGCCAGCTCGTAGAGCACCTCTTTGCCTTCGGGCACCGACATGTCCAGGCCGACGCTGCGCTTGCACCGGTTGGCGTGCTCGATGTTGGGGTTGGGGTCGCCCTCGACCCGTAACAAGCCGGTCTGCCGCAGGCCGCGCTGCGGGTCACCGGTCACCGCGTGCTCGACCTTGATTACGTCGGCGCCCCACTCAGCCAGCACCGCACCCGCCGATGGGACGAACCCGTACATCGCGACCTCGAGGACGCGGATACCCTCCAGCGGCCTCATCAGGCCACACCGGGCACGGGCACGGCAAAAGTCTTGCGTTCCAAGAATTCCTCCAAACCAGCCATGCCCGTCTGCAGAGCGACGCCGGACTGCTTGAACCTGCCGAATAGGGATAATTTCATTCTCATCTCGGGCGAATCTTACATTCCGGACCCTGGAATTCAACGAAACGGAAGAAACGAGACTGGCATACTCGTAGCGGATACGGGCGCTGGCGGATTGCAGTGTCTTCCCAGGCTGGATGCGTTTTCTGAGTCATCTTGCGAGTGCCCACAGCGTGAGAGTAAGGTTCTCATATTCGGAAGGGAGATTCTTTGTGCTTGACACGGCCCCCGGCCGGGTGACCAGGTGAGAACGGCTGTTGTCACCGGCGGCGGCTCCGGAATCGGTTTGGCGGTCGCGGAGCGACTCCGCAAAGACGGCTACCGCGTCGCGACGATCGACCTCAAACCGTCCGAGACGCAGTTGGCGTTCACCGCCGATGTCACCGACCGCCCGCAGATCGACGCCGCGCTATCGGGTATCCGCGAGCAAGCCGGCCCGGTCACCGTGCTGGTCAACGCCGCCGGCCTGGACGGGTTCAAGCGGTTCGCCCACATCGAGTTCGCGGATTGGCAACGGCTGATCGACGTCAACCTCAACGGGGTCTTCCACATGATCCAGGCCGTGCTGCCCGACATGCTCGAGGCCAAATGGGGACGCATCGTCAATATCTCCTCGTCCAGCACCCACTCCGGCGCTCCTTTCATGTCGCACTATGTCGCGGCCAAATCCGCCGTCAACGGGCTGACTAAGTCGCTGGCGCTGGAGTACGGACCGAACGGCATCACGGTGAACGCGGTACCGCCCGGCTTCATCGACACCCCGATGCTGCGCAGCGCGGAGGAACGCGGGAATCTCGGCGACATCGAAAAGACGATTGCGGCAACGCCGGTGCGGCGGATGGGCAAGCCCGAGGACATCGCGGCAGCCTGCGCGTTTCTGGTGTCCGAGGAAGCCGGTTACATCACCGGCCAGATTCTCGGCGTCAATGGTGGCCGAAATACATAGCCGCCAAGCATAATTCGGCTTGAGAACCAAGAGGAGAGTCCGTGGGAGAGACGACTACCGCAGGTAAGGGAATGTTGTGAAAGTTCGCGTTGATCCAGATCGCTGCCAGGGGCACACACTGTGCTCGATGATCGCGCCGGAGTCCTTTGAGCTCGACGACATCGAAGGCCACGCGTCGGCCGTCTCGGAAGACGTTGCGGCTGACCAAGAAGACGCCGTCCGGGAAGCCGCGCACTCCTGCCCTGAGCAAGCCATTCTGATCCGTGACGATCGCTAGCGGCGGCGTAGCCGTGCGCAGCGGGTCGGCACCAGACCATACGGAGACCTCATGAGCGTCGACGACGACATCGACCGGAAGAAGAACCGCTACCACTTCGACCGGCACACCCCGGAGTACCGAACCCAGTTCGAGAAGATCACCGAAGAGGTACACGCCAAGTGCCCGGTCGCCTGGACCGATACCTACGAAGGTCACTGGGTCGCCGGCGGCAGCCAGGCGGTGTTCGAGCTGGCGCGGTGCCCGGTTGTCTCCAACGACCACGACATCAACGGTGAACGCCAAGGCTACAAAGGTATTTCGATCCCTACGGCCAAGCGCGCGAGCGGTGTACGCGGCGGCATTTTGGAGATGGATGAACCTGAGCATCGCATCTATCGCACAGTGCTCAACCCTTTCCTGTCGCCGGCCGCGGTCAAGCGTTGGGTGCCATTCGTCAATGAGGTGACCCGCGCCTGCCTCGACGAGAAGAGCGAGCAGGGCCGCATCGATTTCGTCGATGACCTGGCCAATGTCGTGCCGGCGGTGCTGACGCTGGCGATGCTGGGCATCCCGCTGAAGAAATGGTCGATGTACAGCGAACCCACGCATGCCGCGCTGTATACACCCGAGCACTCCCCAGACCTTGAGCGCGTCAACGCCATGCACCGGCAGATGGGACTGGATCTGCTGAACAACATGATCGAGATCAAGGAGAATCCGCGGCCGGGCATCGTCAACGCGCTCCTCCAGTTGCGGATCGACGGTGAGCCCGCTCCCGACCTCGAGATCATGGGCAATCTCGGGCTGGTCATCGGCGGCGGCTTCGACACCACCACCGCGTTGACCGCCCACTCGCTGGAGTGGCTGTCGCAGCATCCCGATGAGCGCGAGCGACTCAGCCGCGAGCGTGAAACCTTGCTCGACTCCGCCACCGAAGAATTTCTGCGTTACTACACGCCGGCACCCGGGGATGGGCGCACCTTCTCCGACGATGTGGAACTCGAAGGGACGCACTTCAAAGAGGGCGAGCGGCTGTGGATTTCCTGGGCGATGGCCAACCGCGATCCCTCGGTCTTCCACGACCCGAATAAGATCATCATGGATCGTAAAGGTAACCGGCACTTCAGCTTTGGACTGGGCGTCCATCGCTGCGTCGGCTCTAACGTGGCGCGGACGGTGTTCAAGTCCATGCTGACCGCGGTGCTCGACCGGATGCCGGACTACGTCTGCGACCCCGAAGGCACCGTGCACTACGAGACTATCGGCGTCATTCAGGGCATGCGAAACCTACCGGCCACTTTCACGCCGGGCAGCCGGGTCGGGGCTGGCCTCGACGAGACCCTGGAGAAGCTCCAGCGGATCTGCGACGAGCAGGAACTGGCCTTGCCGATCACCGAGCGCAAGGAAGCCGCCGTCATCGACTGAACCACTCACGCCAGCGGCACTTAACTTGGCAATACCACCCAAGGCCGCGACCAGACGGCTTATATTCAGCCGACCCAGGTCTCGAGGAGACGAACGGAGGGCAGGACGTGAAGTCGTTGACGCTGAGCATTCCGTTGATGGCAGCCGCGGTGGCGCTGGCTCCGGTGGCCCACGCCGGGATGCCGTACGGAAACTACGAAGTCCAGACCCCGCGCGACCCTGGCCACTCGTGGCTATGGGACATCCGGCCGTGCGAGCCGGGTCACCCCGCTGACTGCGTCCAGAACCAGGCTCAGCCCAGGCCCAACGGACAAGCAACGCCGTGGTACGCCGTTGCACATCTGGCGAACGGCCGTTACACGATGATCGTCGACGTGCCCGACGGTGTGCGCTGCACGGTCTACTTCCTGCCGTCGCACGACACGTACACGTGGGATGCGGTCACGCTGAGCGGTTCGGTGGATTCCACGTTTGACGCCGGCTGTGGTGGCGCGCCGGGCGGCACCGCCAGCTGGCCGTTCAGTCTTGTCCGATTCTGAAGTCGACGCTCGACAGCCAAAGGTCTTCAGCGGGTGGGCAGCCCCAGCACTCGCTGGGCGATGATGTTCCGCTGGATTTCCGAGGTGCCGCCGGCGATGGTCCCCGAGAAGCTGCGGGCGTAGCGCTCGAACCAGCTGCCGTAGTAGTGGTCGAGGTTCATTGGTTCGTATCGCCCCGTCAGCGCCGGGTGTAGTAGGCCGTCGGCTCCCGCTGCAGACAAGGCGTTTTCACACGCTTGCCGCTCGGCTTCCGAGCCCAGCAGCTTGAGCACCGATAGGGCAGGCACGTCTTCTTCGCCGCGGGCGGCCCGGGCCAGCGCTACGGAGCCGAGCAGACGAAGTGCCTCGCGGTCCATGATCGCGGTGGCGTGGTGGTCACGCTCGAGAGCATTCGCCGGGTGAAAGTCTGAGATGACGTTGTCGAGCCGGTCGGCGAAACCGAGCCACATCATCGTGCGCTCATGTCCCAGTGAGCCGTTGGCCACCCGCCAGCCCTGGTTGAGCGGTCCCACCAGATTCTCGGCAGGCACCTTCACGTCCTCGAAGAACACCTCGTTGAAGTCCACGTTGTCTTGGCCGCAAATGTCCGCGAACGGCCGACGCGTCACACCGGGGGTAGCGGTAGGGATCACCAGTGCGCTGATGCCCTTGTGCTTAGGCGCATCCGGGTCGGTGCGCACGAACGTCAGCAGAATGTCGGCATCGTGGGCACCCGACGTCCACACCTTCTGGCCGTTGACCACGAAGTGATCGCCGTCGCGCACCGCCTTGGTCCGCAATGATGCCAGATCCGACCCGGCGCTGGGCTCGCTCATCCCCAGCGATGCGGTGATCTCGGCCCGCAGAATGGGCACCGCCCAGCGCTGCTTTTGATCGTCGCTCCCGAACGAAATAAGGGACGCCGCAATGATATTCACGCCTTGCGGGTTGAAGCTGTGATAGATCCGGCGCTTGCACAGCTCTTCCAGGTACACATACTGCTGCAAGACCGTGGCATTGCGGCCGCCGAACTCCGGCGGTTGTGTGGGCAGCAGCCAGCCGTCGTCGAACAGCAGGCGCTGCCAGCGACGGGCCCAATCCGGCATGTGCGACACCGACTTCGGCCGTTCCAGCGCCTCGGCCGCTGCAGCTGGCGCGTGCTCGTCCAGGAACGCGACGAACTCCGCGCGGAATGCCTCGACGTCTGGATCAAAGGTGAGCTGCACGGTACTCCTCGGTAACCCTCGCCCGGTGCTCGGCGGTTCCGCCGAGCATGAGCTCGCCGGCCTTGGCCCGCTTCAATGCGAATTGCAGGTCGTTCTCCCATGTGAAGCCCATCGCGCCGAACAGCTGCAGTCCGTGGCGGAACACCAGCGACTGACATTCTCCCGCAGCAGCTTTCGCCATCGCGGCGGCCAGCCGCCGCCGTGGATCGTCCGCGGCTATCGTCAGCGCCGCGTAATAGGCCAGCGCCCGCGCCCGCTCCACCGCGACGTGCATGTCGGCCGCTTTGTGCTGGACCGCCTGGAAAGATCCGATCGACACCCCGAACTGATGGCGGCTGCTCACGTGATCGAGGACCAGGTCCAGAATGCGTTGGCACGCACCGACCATCGTCATCGCCATACCCATCAGGGCGACGTGCTGCGCCCGCTCGGTGTCGACGTTGATGCGGGCGGTATCCGGCACGCGCAGTCCGCTGAATGTCAGGTCGGCGACGTGCAGGACGGGGTCGAGCACGGCGCTGCGTCGCCTGGAAAGCTGTGCGCCCGCGTCGTCGGCGTTGACGATGAACACCGCGGCATCGGTCACTACCGCCAACCACTCGGCGCGATCGCCGTCCAATACGTGCCGCGCGGTGCCGTCCAGCACCCATTCCTCACCGTCGCGGTGCACGGTGATCCCGCTGTAGACAGCGGTACCCGATGCCCGGGGATCAAACCGGTCGGCGGCCAGCGGCGCAAACTGGGTCATGGTCGCCAGAAACGGGGTGGGATCAGTGGCGCGTCCCAGCTCTTCCAGCACGATGGCCAGCTCGACGGCGGTCTCGGACTCGTTCATCTCGGTCCAGCCGTGCTCTACGTAGGCCTTCCACACCGGGGTCGGGTCAACCCCGTCTTCGGCGACACCTCGCACCAGCGCCGGCGGACACTGCTTGCCCACGGCGTCGCGCACGGTTTCCTGCCAGAGCCGCTGATCAGCGTCGAATTCCAGCAGCATCCCGGCCAACTCCTTAGATCAGTTAACGTGCTGTGAGAATACTATTCTCTTAATAGCACAGTGACAATCTCGCCGAGACCGCTCTATGGCCGGGCGGTCGCCGGCGAGAGGTAGGCGGCAATGGTGGACATGGGTCTATCGGTCTGGGCCACATGGGCTTTGCGATGGCGCGACGCCTGATCGACGCGGGGCCGCTGCCGTCACTGTCGGCAGATCTGAAAAGTGAGAATGGTATTATCGCTCGTGAAGAACAGCACTACTCGCAGAGGGTCTGATTGTGGCTCCTATCAGGTGCGATTAATAATCGAAATGCTTACGGGAAACCCGTTGATAAGCGGTGAACCGGGATGTTAGTTTGGCTACAGACTGCTAAGTGGCTTCGACGCAGTCGTGCGATTCACGAAGGGCGGTTTAGGTGATCGAGCACCCGGACGGGACGCGCACGCCGCTGATCGACGCCAGCGTGCACATCTTCTTTTCGTCCAACAAAGAACTGCGCTCGACGTTGCACGAGCCGTTCAAGAGTCGCGGCTTCCCCGACTACGAGATGGACTGGTACGGCGCCCCGGGCGGCGAGTACGCACCCAAGACCGAGGGGCCGGACCGGCAGTACCCGGGTTCGGACCCGGAGTTCGTTGGCAACGAGCTGTTTTCGAAGCGCGGCGTGGACATCGCAGTGCTGCACCCAATGACGCGCGGCATCATGCCGGACCGCCATCTGGGTACCGCACTGCACGCGGCTCACAACCAGATGATGGTGTCGAAGTGGTTGGAGCACAGCCAATTCGGCGACAAATTCCGAGGCACCATCCGGGTGAACCCCGACGACATTGCGGGTGCATTGAAAGAAATAGAGAAGTGGCGCTCGCACCCCAGGGTGGTCCAGATCGGCGTCCCGCTGCAGTCCCGAGAGGTCTATGGCAAGCCCCAATTCTGGCCGCTGTGGGAAGCGGCGGCCGATGCGGGGCTTCCTGTGGCCGCGCACATCGAGGTCGGCTCGGGTATCGCCAATCCGCCCACCCCGTCTGGGAATACCCGCACCTATGAGCAGTACGTCAGCTTCATGGCGCTGAACTACCTGTACCACCAGATGAACATGATCGCCGAGGGCGTCTTCGAACGCTTCCCCGGCCTGAAGTTCGTCTGGGGCGATGGCGCCGCGGATTTCATCACGCCATTCATGTGGCGGATGGACACCTTCGGCCGGCCACACCTCGAACAGACCCCGTGGGCGCCCCGGATTCCCAGTGACTACCTGCCCGGGCACATTTACTTCGTCCAGGGCAGCCTCGACGGGCCCGGCGACACGGACTTCGCCGGCGAGTGGTTCGGCTTTACCGGCAAGGACGACATGGCGATGTTCGGCTCGAGCTACCCGCACTGGCAGTGCGGCGACATCAACAAATTGCCCAAGGCACTGTCTGCCGAGCAACGGGAGAAGCTGTGCTGGCGCAATGCGGCCGACCTGTACGGGATCGACATTTCGGTCGATATCGCGACCGGCTAGTCGCAGAATAGAAGGAAGTTAGGGAGAGCGAGGAGATTGAGATGACGCTGACCCACACGAACGAGCGGGTCCCGGCCGCCGAACGGATCGCCGTCCGGTGCGTCGACTCGGATGTCCATCCGACGCCCAAACGCGGCGAGATCATCCCGTACATTCCCGAGCCGTGGCGCAGCAAGTACTTTCTGAGTCGCAACGTGGGCGAGCAGATCTACTACGACGCCCCCGACTACGCGCACGCCTACGCGATGCGCACCGACTCGTTCCCGCCAAACGGCGAGTTCCCCGGCAGCGACCCCGACATGGCATTCCGTCAGCTGATCATGGAAGCCGGTTCCGACATCGGCATTCTCGAACCCGCCGCGTATCCAGCCCGCATCCCCGAGGCGCAGCACGCGATGTCGGTGGCCCTGAACGACTGGCAGGCCAATCACTGGCTGGACAGCCACAACAACTGGCACGAGCGGTGGCGCGGGTCGATTTGCGCCGCCATCGAGGACCCGGAAGCCAGTGTGCGCGAGATCGAGCGTTGGGCCGGTCACCCCTTCATGGCACAGATCCTGATCAAGGCCGAGCCGCGGCCGTCCTGGGGGAACCCGAAATACGATCCGATCTGGGCTGCGGCCAGCAAACACGACATCACCGTCAGCTGCCACCTATCACGCAGCCAGTTCGACGAGCTGCCGGCCCCGCCGGTGGGATACCCCAGCTACAACCACGACTTCATGGTCACCTACTCGCTGCTGGCCGCCAACCAGGTAATGAGCCTCATCTTCGACGGTGTCTTCGACCGTTTCCCGGGGCTGCACATCGTCTTCGTCGAGCACGCATTCACCTGGATCCTGCCGCTGATGTGGCGGATGGACGCGATCTACGAAGCCCGCAAATCCTGGCTGGACATCAAGCGCAAGCCGTCGGAGTACGTCAAGGACCACATCAAGTTCACCACCCAGCCGCTGGACTACCCCGAGGACAAGACCGAGTTGACCCGCGCGCTGGAGTGGATGGAGTGCGAGAAGATCCTGCTGTTCTCCTCGGACTACCCGCACTGGACCTTCGATGACCCCCGTTGGTTGGTCAAGCACCTGCCCAAGCACGCGCGGGACGCGGTGATGTACAAGAACGGTATTGCGACATACCACCTTCCGGAGACGGTTCCCGTCCTCGAGGGCCAAGTCCGGGTGCTCTGAGTTGCCGGAGGAAGTCGCCGCGCGGCCTCAGCCCCGCTTGGCTCAAGGCCGCGAGCACGTTGTCGCCACAGTCGACGAGATCCCCTCGGGCAAGCACAAGCTGGTGCCGATCGGACGACACGGTGTAGGCGTATACAACGTCAACGGCACCTTCTACGCGATCGCGAATTACTGCCCACACCAGGGCGGTCCACTGTGCTCGGGACGGGCACGAGGGCGCACCATCGTGGACGAGAGCGCGCCCGGTGATGCGATCATGGTGCGGGATCAGGAATACATCTACTGCCCTTGGCACCAATGGGGTTTCGAGCTGGCAACCGGGACTACCACGGTCAAGCCGGAATGGAGCATCCGCACCTACCCGGTGCGGGTCGTCGGCAACGACGTCCTGGTGCAGGCCTGACAAACAGGAGAATCTGTGTCTTCTATCGAGGTGAACGGTGGCAACGTCGTCTACGAAATCCTCGGTGAGTCAGGCGACCTCGTCGCCCTGACTCCGGGAGGCCGGTTCAGCAAGGAGATTCCCGGTCTGCGTCCGCTGGCCGAGGCTCTGGCCGCCGGCGGGTACCGGGTGCTGCTGTGGGACCGGCCCAATTGCGGCGCGTCCGACGTGCAGTTCTACGGGCAGAGCGAATCGCACATGCGCGCCGAGACCTTGCACAAGCTTGTGACCGGGCTGGGGTTCGAGCGGTGCATTCTCGCCGGCGGGTCCGGTGGGGCAAGGGATTCCATGCTGACCACGATGCTGTACCCCGAACTTGTGGAGAAGCTCGTGGTGTGGAACATCGTCGGCGGAATCTACGGCTCGTTCGTGCTCGGGTCCTACTACATCGTCCCCAGCATTCTCGCGGTGCGCGGTACCGGAATGGACGGCGTGATCAGGGTGCCGGAGTGGGGCGAGCGTATCGAGGAAAACCCGGCCAACAAGCAGCGCTTCCTTGATTTCGACTCCGACGAGTTCCTCAAGCTCATGCTCCGCTGGCTCAACGCGTTCGTTTCCAAACCGGGACAGACGATTCCGGGCGTCGACGACGAAATGTTCGATCGAATCAAGGTCCCCACGTTGATCATTCGCGGTGGCGAGAACGACCTGGATCATCCCAAGCGGACATCGCTGGAAGTCAGCTGCTTGATCAAGGGATCCAAGCTGATCGACCCGCCCTGGCCGGAGGACGCGTGGGAACGCGCGTCGGAAGCTCGCGCGCAGGGCAAAGTGAAGCACTTCAACATGTTTGACACCTGGGTGCAGGCGGCACCGCCGATCCTGGAGTTCCTGGGGCGCTGATGTATCTACACCGTGCGAATGTGCACCTCGCAGTTCAAGGATGCCTCCAACGCCGTATGGATCCGGCTCTCCGGAATACGCTCGAGGTCGGCTTCACGCAGCGTCACGTGCACGATGTCGTAGCCATCGTCGCCGGGCGTCCGGACAATGTCGCCGGTGAGCCCGAAGCCGGACAGCACCCCGTACGCATCGTCGTCGGTTCCCCGGCTGACGAAGGTCACCACGCCGGGAACCGGGGCGGTCGCAAAGGCGTTGGTGCACAGGTCAATAGCCGCCTGCTTGGCCGCCTCGACGTCGTCGCAGGTGATCAGCAGCTCCACTTCGCGGCGACCGGCGGGCATGGCCCCGAGATCCTTGACGAGGACATCGCCGCCCGCGTGACCGGCACGATCGAGGAGCACCGCCATGCCCTCTGTTAGTTGTGCAGGCGCCAGCGTGTTGTCTGGGTCGACATTGACCCGCACGACTGCGGTTCGCATGTGCGCAAGCCTAACTGTGACGTCGGGAGTCAGCTGATGGAGACCAGCGCCGCGCCAGTCATCACTATCGGCTGCTCGCCCGGCCTCAGGCCAAGGCTGCTGAACGACGACGATGGCCAGGGCCGTGAAGACCTTGCCGCATACCGGCAACTCGGCGGTTACCCGCCGCTTGCCGGAGCTGACGAACTGCTCGGCGAGGTCGAGTCCAGCGGGCTCCTCGGCCGAGGCGGGGCCGGCTTTCCGCTCTCGGTAAAGGTACGCGCCGTGCGCGACAACGGGCGCGCCGCCGGTGGGACCGTCGTTGTGGCCAACGGCGAAGAGGGCGAACCCGCTTCGATCAAGGACAGGTGGTTGTTACGGCACCGGCCGCATTTGATCCTCGACGGGCTGCGGCTTGCCGCCGCGATGGTGGACGCCGACCGCACTTATGTGTATGTGTCCGACCCGGAGTCTGCGCGCAGTGTAGAAGCCGCGCTGGCCGAGCTTGGCCCGGGCGCCTTCGACGGTGTCGCAGTTGAAGTCCGGAGCGTCGAGCCAGGATACGTCGCTGGCGAAGAAACCGCGACCGTCCGCGCGCTGAACGGCGGTCCGGTCAAGCCGACCGACAAGCCGCCGCGGCCTTTTCAAGAGGGTGTCGGCGGACTACCCACGCTGGTGAGCAACGTGGAAACGCTGGCCAGCCTGCCCTACCTGCAACGCCACGGCTCAGCCGAATTTCGCTCGCTGGGCACGTCGCAGTCGCCCGGCAGCTTCCTGGTCACGGTCACCGGTGCCGGCCGCGCGCCCGGTCTCTATGAGATTCCGCATGGTCTGCCGTTCTCAGAACTGCTTGCCCTGCACGGTGTTTCGTCCGATCATGTGCAAGGGGTGCTGATGGGCGGTTACTTCGCCGGCCTGCTCGATCGCGGTGTGCTCGACGCCACGTTGGACCACGAGACCCTGCGCGGACTCGGAAGCGGCCTGGGCAACGGTGCGATAGCGGTGATCACCGACGAATGTCCGCTCGCGGTTGCCGCGTCGGTGCTGGCCTACTTCGATCGCGAAAACGCCGGGCAATGCGGCTCCTGTTTCAATGGGACCGCGGCGATGGCCGCCGTCGCCGGGGCACTGCGCGACGGCGTCGCGACCGCGGAGGATCTGGCCCGGTTACGCCGCTGGTCTGTGGTGCTTCGTGGCCGCGGTGCATGCGCGACGCTTGACGCCGCGACTAACGTTGCCGCGAGCCTGTTGGCGAAGTTCCCCGACGTCGTCCAGAGCCATCTCGACAATGGTTGCCAGACATGCCAACTCGGCGCGTTTACGGCCGACCGGCCCTACCAGGTAGAGGCGGTGAGCCAGGCTTGAGAATCCGTCTGGACCGCACGGTATGCGACGGCTTCGGCGTGTGCGCCAAGCACGCGCCGGGATACTTCTCGCTCGACGACTGGGGATACGCATCGCTGGAGGGTAACGGCGAAGTCGCCGAAGGCGATCGCGACGCCGTGATTCGGGCGCTGCTGGATTGCCCGGTGCACGCGATCACCGAGTGGGGCGAGCACCGCGACGCCGAGCCGCATGAGAGATCGGTCGGCGCCGACGATGCGGCCGAAAGTCTCAAAACCGAAGACAACGAAGCCGAGTGGGGGTTCACCCGTTGACCGGACGTCCGCTCCCGTTGATCACGATCGACAACGAGTTCTTCTGGACCTCGGGCGCCGACGGAAAGCTACGTCTGCAGGAATGCCGCGATTGCACCGCGCTCATCCATCCACCCGCACCGGTTTGCCGATACTGCCGCTCGCACAACCTGAATGTGCGGGCGGTTTCGGGCCGCGCCACATTGGCCGGATTCACCGTCAACCATCGCTTCAGCGTGCCGGGCTTACCCGCCCCCTACGTCGTGGCCCAGGTCGCCATCGCTGAGGACCCGCGAGTTCGACTGACCACCAACATCATCGACTGCGATCCCGAACAACTTGAATTGGGCCAGCAGGTGGAGGTCGTCTTCGAGCAGGACGAAGACGTCTGGCTGCCGCTGTTCCGTCTCGTCAAGGACGCAGCGTCCGCGGCGCTGCCGATCGACGAGATCGCACCGGAGCGGTTCGGCGAGTTTGTGCGGCCGATGCTGACGGCGGAGAAATTCGAAGACAAGGTGGCGCTCACCGGAATCGGCATGTCGGAGATCGGACGGCGGTTGATGGTGCCGCCGCTGTCGCTGACCATCGCGGCCTGCGAGGCCGCGATCGCCGACGCCGGCCTGACCATCGACGACATCGACGGCTTGTCGACCTACCCCGGCGGCGGCAATCTCGGCGGCTTCGGCGAAGGAGGGGTCACCTCTTTGGAAGCCGCGCTTGGCATTCGGCCGACATGGCACAACGGCGGCATCGAGACTTTCGGCCCCGGCGGCTCGGTGATCGCTGCGATGCTCGCCATTGCCGGCGGGCTGGCCCGGCATGTGCTGTGCTTTCGGACGTTGTGGGAAGCCACCTTCAACGAGCAGATGAAGCAGGGCAAGATCGTTCCGTCGGGAGGCCGTCGCGCCGACTGGCTGCTGCCGTTCGGCGCCACCTCGGCCGCACATACGTTGGCGCAGAACGCACAACGCCACTTCCACCGCTACGGCACGACGAAAGAGACGCTGGGCTGGATCGCGTTGAACCAGCGCGCCAACGCCGAGCTGAATCCGACGGCGGTGTACCGATCGCCGATGACCATGGACGACTACCTCCATGCGCGTCCCATCACCACACCGTTCGGGCTCTACGATTGCGACGTGCCCTGCGACGGTGCGATCGCTGTGATCGTGTCGGCCGTCGATGCCGCCCGCGACACCGCCAAACCACCGGTGTTCGTCGACGCCGTCGGCACCCAAATCATCGAGCGGATCGATTGGGACCAAAGCACATTGACCCACGAACCTCAGGTATTAGGTCAAGCCGCCCACATGTGGTCGCGCACCTCGCTGAAGCCCGTGGACGTCGACGTCGCCGAGCTGTACGACGGGTTCACCATGAACTGCTTGTCTTGGATCGAAGCGCTCGGATTCTGCGGCATCGGAGAGGCAAAAGACTTCCTGGACGGCGGAAAGAACATCGCCCGTGACGGTCAGCTACCGCTGAACACCCACGGCGGTCAGCTGTCCCATGGGCGAACCCACGGCATGGGTCTGCTGCACGAAGCGATCACGCAATTGCGCGGCGAGGCCGGCGAGCGACAGGTCGCCGATGCGCGCGTCGGAGTGGTCAGCAGCGGCGGGCTGACGCCCAGCGGCGTGCTGCTGCTGCGGGCCGAGTAGATGGCGACGACCGCCGGCGACGATGCAGTGGGGGCAGCTCCCGCTTGCGGGGGACGCAGCGATGAGAAGGAGCGGCGCATATGACAATAGCTCCGCAGCCCAGGCTCGTCATCGTCGACGGCGTGCCGATGTCAGGGTTGGTCGCCGAGGCGCCGGACCCGCGAGCGGTGATCGTCGCGATTCACGGCGGAGGCACCACCGCACGGTATTTTGATTGTCCCGGCCATCCTGAGTCGTCGCTGCTGCGAGCCGGCGCCGCGCACGGATACACCGTGGTCGCGCTCGACCGGCCCGGCTATGGCAGCTCTGCTCCCTACCCCGAGGCGGTGGCCCGCCCAGAACGACGGGTCGCGCTCGCCTACGGCGCAGTGGATCGGGTTCTCGGCGAAAGAACCCGCGGTGCAGGGCTTTTCCTGATGGCCCATTCCGGCGGATGCGAACTCGCGATGCGGATGGCCGCTGACGAGCAGCGCACCGATCTGCTCGGCATGGAACTGGCTGGCACCGGGCGGCACTACCATCCCGCGGCGCGCGAGATTTTGAAAGCAGCCACCCGGGACCACCGCCCAGCGGGGCTGCGCGAGCTGTTGTGGGATCCGGCCGAACTGTATCCGGCCGAAGTACTGGGCGGCGCAACGGTTTATCCGGGCGCACCACCTTACGAGGATCAGATGGTGTCCAACTGGGCCCGCCAAGACTTTCCCGCGCTCGCACCGACCGTGCGTGTGCCGGTGCAGTTCAGCATCGCCGAGCACGAGAAGGTGTGGCAGTCCGATCCGCCGGCGCAGGCCGAGATCGCATCACTGTTTTCCGGAGCACCACGGTTCCAAATCAACGAACAAAGCGAAGCCGGCCACAACATCAGCCTCGGCCACACGGCCGCGGCCTATCATTCGACGGTTCTCTCGTTCGCCGACGAATGCGTGAACGCTCAAACGCGCAGCAAGCAAAGCGGTTTGGAGACTGGCTGATGCACGTCGGATTCATTGGGTTGGGCAGCCAGGGCGGCCCGATGGCCGGACGCATCATTGAAGCCGGATTCCCGATGTCGCTGTGGGCGCGCCGCCCAGCCGCACTGCAACCGTTCACCGGCACAGCCGCCGAGGTCGCCGGATCTCCAGCCGAACTCGCCGCTGCCAGCGATCTCGTCTGCCTGTGCGTGGTGGGCGACACCGACGTCGAACAGATCACCAGCGGCGACGACGGAGTACTGGCTGGGCTCAAGCCCGGCGGCGTGATCGCCGTACACAGCACTGTGCACCCCAAGACGTGCCACGAGCTGGCGGAAAAGGCGGCCGCACAGGGGGTCTCGGTTATCGACGCGCCGGTGAGTGGTGGGGCACCGGCCGTCGCCGACGGCCGTCTGCTGGTGATGGTCGGCGGCGACGCCGACATTGTCGAACGGTGTCGTCCGGTGTTCGAAAGCTACGGCGACCCGATCGTGCACCTTGGTGATCTCGGCTCGGGGCAGACCACAAAGCTGCTGAACAACTTGCTGTTCACCGCCAACCTGGGGACGGCGGCCACCACACTGGCGCTCGGCGAGGCGCTCGGTGTCTTGCCCGACCGTCTCAGCGAAGTCATCTCCCGCGGCAGCGGTAACAGCTTCGCGCTCAACGTTCTTGGTGGCGACACCGCCGGTTTGGAGCGGCTGGCCGGCATGGCCGGCGCACTGCTGCAAAAGGACGTCCGCTTGCTCGCCGACGTCGCGGACGTCGCGACCGCTGCTGGCGGGGTAGTGCTGGATGCCGCCGACGCGACGCTGTCACTCATGGAACACCCACGGTGAGAATCGGATTCGTCGGCGCTGGACGGATGGGCCGTCCCATGGTGGCCCGTCTGGTCGCGGCCGGTCACGACGTCAGCGTGCTCGGTCGATCCGACGACAAGCGCTCGAACCTCGCGGAATTGGGTGCTGAAGCGGTCGACGAGATCGCGGCGGTGGGCGCCGCTGCCGACGTAGTGGTGATCTGCGTGTTCACCGACGAACAGGTGCGCGAAATCTGCTTGACCGACGGTCTGACCGCAGCGATGCCTTCCGGCTCGGCTCTGGTGCTGCACACCACCGGCAGCCCCCACACCGTCGAGACCATCGCCGAGCGCGCGGCGCGGCATGACGTCGGCGTGGTGGATGCGCCGGTCAGCGGCGGCCCGCACAACGCGGCGGCCGGTGAACTGACGCTGTTCGTCGGCGGCGCCGACCACACGGTGGCGCGGGTCCGCCCGGTACTGAGCTGCTACGGGGCCCCGATCCTGCATGTCGGCCCGCTGGGAGCCGGCCAGAAGGTGAAGCTGGTCAACAATGCGCTGTTCGCCGCGCATCTCGGATTGCTCGCCAACTCCGTCGACCTCGCGGCGCGGCTCGGCGTCGAGGAATCGGCCCTGCTCACCGCTCTGCCGCACGGGAGCGCGGCGAGTCGCGCGTTGGACATCGTCGCGGCCGGCGGATCCGTGGCGTCCTTCATCGAAACCGCAGGCGAATTCGTCGGCAAAGACGTCGCAGTGATCAGGCGCATCGCCGCGGAACTGGGCAGCGACCTCGGCACGCTCGACGACGTCATCGACGCGGCAATTCCGGGAGTCAGATGAGGTCTTTTCGGCACGCAACGAACCGGCTACCGTTAGCGTTACAGTCGAGCATTCCGTCGTAACGCTGTACGCCGCTCACTGGGCGGCGAGGAGGGTGAAATGACCAAATCAAAGGTCGTCTTTGATCCGTTCTCCGAAGAGTTCTTCACCAACCCATTCGACATCTATCAACGAATGCGGGAGGACGCTCCGCTCTACTACGACGAGAAAGAGGACTTTTATGCGCTAACCCGCCACGAGGACGTGGCCAGCGCGCTCAAGGACTTCGAGACCTTCTCGTCAAGCCGTGGCTGCGACCTGGCGATGGTGCGCAAAGGCATCTCCGAGGAGATGAGATCCATCATCTTCATGGACCCGCCGGATCACCGCCACATGCGCAGCCTGCTCAATAAGGCCTTCACTCCGCGGGCCATTCAATCGCAGATGGATGACGTGCATGAGGTGACTGACAAATACCTCCGCGCGGTTGATCCGGACAACTTCGACGTCGTGCAGGACTTCTCCGGTCCGTTCCCGGTCGAGGTCATCACCCGGATGGCGGGAGTGCCGGAGGAATACCGCCAGCAGGTGCGGCACTGGATCGACATCAGCCTGAGCCGGGAGCCGGGCCAGATCGAGGTCAGCGAAGCCGGCATGCAAGCCAACATCGACACCGCGATGTATTACTACGGCTTGATCCAAGAGCGCCGCGAGGACCCGCAGGACGACATGATCAGCCGGCTGATCGCAGCCGAAGTCCCCGGCGAGGACGGCACATTGCGTCGCCTCGACGATATCGAGATCACCGGCTTTTCCACGTTGCTCGGCGGCGCGGGGGCGGAGACGGTCACCAAGTTGATCGGCAGCGCGGCGGTGCTCTTCGCCCGCAACCCGGACGAGTGGGAGAAGCTGAAAGCAGACCGCAGCAAGGTCCCGGCCGCCGTGGAGGAACTGCTGCGCTATGAGGGACCGGTGCAGTACAACGTCCGCTACACGCTGAAAGAGGCCCATGTCAGTGGCGGCACGATTCCACCGGGTAAGCCGGTATTTGTGATGAACGCCGCGGCGAACCGCGACCCCGACGCCTTCACCGACGCGGACACATTTGACATCGACCGTGACCTGACCGAGGCGCAGCATCTCGGTCTGGGGTACGGGATACACAGTTGCCTCGGAGCGGCACTGGCCCGGATGGAAAGCAGGATCGCGCTGGAGAAGTTGCTCGACTTCATGCCCCACTACCAAGTGCAATGGGATGGCTGCAAGCGCGTCACCATGCAGAATGTCGCCGGCTGGCTGAACGTCCCGGTGAAGGTGTTGTGATGAGGTGGGTTGAGTGACGAAGAAGATTCAAGTCGACTGGGGCCTGTGCGAAAGCAACGGGGTCTGTATGGGCGTGATCCCGGAGGTCTTTCGGCTCGAGGATGACGACACGTTGACCGTGTTGCAGGACGAGGTGACGCCTGAAAACGAAGAGCAGGTGCTCGAAGCCGTTCGGCAATGCCCGCGGCAGGCGATCTCGATCAGCGAATAGCTGCAAGCTCGAAAGTAGGTCGGCATAGGCGACTTCCTGTCAGACCCGCCTGTCATAATCGAATCTATGTTCGAATCGACGTTGAGGCAGCTCCGCGAGTCGGCGCGGGCCGAGAACCGGGCCGCGGGCCAGCGGTTGGCGGTGATCGGCGAGTTGGACCTGTTGTGGCTGAGACGTTTTGGTGAGCGCGAGACCTGGGGCACCGACACCCATGACGCGATCACCGCCGAGATAGCGGCAGCGCTGGGCATCACAAGCGGCTTGGCGGACAGTTACCTGGACTACGCGCGGGCGATGCGGTTGCGGCTGCCGCGGGTGGGCGCGCTGCTGGTGGTTGGCGATATCGATTACCGGACGTTTCAGACGATCGTCTATCGCACCGACTTGATCACCGACACGCAGGTGCTGGCCGCCGTGGACGCCGAACTGGCACTCAAGGTTGCCCGGTGGATGGGCATCACCCAGGGTCGGCTTGGCGGACAGGTCGACCGGATCGTGACCCGGGCCGATCAAGATGCAGTGCGCCGTCGCCGGGAGCGCCGCGGCGATCGCGAAGTCTCGTTCTGGGGC
>DASXJI010000365.1:0-8206 GCA_036497495.1 Mycobacterium sp. | reverse complement strand
GTACACCCTGCACCAATTCACCGAAGCGACCACGGCCATCCGGGTGATGAGCGCAGCCGAACACACCGGAAAACTCGTTCTGGACGTACCGCGGACGGGAGCCAGCACTGTGGCGGTGCCGCAGGAGTCGGCGCGGGTGTTTCGCGACGATGGCGCTTACCTGATCACCGGCGGACTGGGCGGCCTCGGGCTCTTTCTTGCGGAGAAGATGGCCGGCGCGGGCTGCGGTCGGATCGTACTCACCTCCCGCTCCCACCCCGATTTGGCGGCGCAGGCGGTGATCGACCGCATCCGTGCCAACGGAGCCGACATCGTGGTGGAGTGCGGTGACGTGGCAACCCGCGAAACGGCAGACCGCCTTGTGGAAGCCGCGACCGCAACCGGGCTTCCGGTTCGTGGAGTGCTGCACGCCGCCGCAGTGGTCGAAGACGCCACGCTGAACAACATCACCGATGAGCTCATCGACCGCGATTGGGCGCCAAAGGTTTACGGCGCCTGGAATCTGCACCACGCGACGGCCGGCCAGCCGCTGGATTGGTTCTGCTCGTTTTCGTCGGCGGCCGCGCTGCTCGGCTCGCCCGGCCAGGGTGCCTACGCCGCCGCCAATAGCTGGCTGGACGTATTCACGCACTGGCGACGTGCTCAGGGCCTACCGGCGTCCGCGATCGCCTGGGGGGCATGGGACAAGATCGGCCGCGGCGCCGGATTGGCTCAAGGGGGCGAAACCACAATGATCGCACCAGATGAGGGCGCACATGCGTTCCAGACATTGCTGCGTCACGACCGCGCCTACACAGGCTACATCTCGATAACCGGAACACCGTGGCTGACAGCCCTCGCGCAACGCAGCCGATTCGCCGAAGCGCTCCAATCAGCGAGCCAAACTGCCACGGAGGCCGGTAAATTCCGCGACGAGCTCAATGAACTGCCGACGGACGAGTGGCCGAATCGGCTCCGCCAATTGGTGTCGGAGCAGGTCAGTCTGATCTTGCGGCGAAGCGTCGATCCGAACCGATCGCTCGCGGAATACGGGTTGGACTCGTTGGGCAACCTCGAATTGCGTACCCGCATCGAGACGGAAACGGGCGTCCGGATCAGCTCAACCAATATCACCACCGTTCGCGGACTGGCGGGCCACTTGTGCAACGAGTTGGCCGAACTCGATGCGGTGCCGGCGTAATGGCCCGCTGATGGATTTCTGATTTAGCTCACAACAGACTGGGGAGGCGAAAAGTGCTCGAAGTAGGCAAAGTAACGGTAAAGAGCGTGCACGACTGGGTTCCAGAACCTGGCTCCGTTGTGTCATGGGGTCCAACCCCGGCAACACTTGCGAAAGTTCAGGAAGCACCCACAAATGCGACGCCCGCCAGCTACATGCAAAGCGAACACTTGCGCAGCTGGCAGGATTTCGCGGCCAAGGGCGTCGACATGTCTCGGTTGTGCATTGCCACCTGGGAAATTCCCGGCCAGTGCGACGTTCGAGCCATGACGCACGTGATCAACGCGCACCTTCGCCGCCACGACACGTTTCACAGCTGGTTCGAGTACATCGACAGCGAAAACATCGTCAGGCGGACCATCGACAATCCCGCCGCCATCAAGTTCGTCCCCACCAAGCATGGCGAGATGACTCCGGTTGAATTGCAAAACCTGACGATAGCAACGCCGGATCCATTGCATTGGGACAGCTTCCGCTTCATTATGATTCAGCATCCGAACCACTTCACGTTCTGCATATCGATCGATCACATCAACATCGATGCGGCGTACCCGAGCGTGTTGCTGCCGGAAATACAGATGCAGTACGCCGCTCTGGCTGGTGGCGGAGCGCCTATCACGTTGCCCAAGGCAGGCAGCTACCTGGATTACTGCGACCGCCAGCACCAGTACCTATCATCTCTCACCGCGGAGTCTCCCGAGGTGAAGGCCTGGATCGAATACTTCGAAAGGAACTCCGGGACACTTCCTGATTGCCCGGTATCGCTGGGCGACGGATCTGGAATCTGCGACCTCATGAGCCTGACGCTGCTCGACCAGAAACAGACAGCCGCATTCGAATCAGTCTGCGTATCGGCGGGCGCGCGATTCAGCGGTGGCGTGTTCGCCTGCGCTGCCTTGACGGAGCGCGAATTGACTGGTGCCGACACATATTACGGATACGTGGTCACTGACATCCGGACTACCCCGGAAGACTTCATGACATCGGGGTGGATCACCGGCTTCGTCCCGATCACCGTACCCGTCGGCCCATCGTCGTTCGATGACACCGTGCGTGCCGCGCAGGGGTCGTTCGATTCGGGGCGAGAACTGGCCAAAGTTCCCTTCGCTCGGGTGTTGGACCTGGCACCGTGGCTGCAGCGGCCCGATCGACGCGTGCCGCTGATGTTCCACATCGATCTTGGCGTTCCGCCGTTCTCCGCTCTGGTCACCGAGAAGTTGGAGGGCCTGAATGCGCGGATCTACCAAGACGGCGGGGCTCCGGCTCAATTCGATATCCGAGTTACTCGACTCGCGAACGAAACTCGTGCGGTCGTGTTGTTCCCGGACAACACGGTCGCACGGGAATCGGTCACCCAGTTTCTCGCGGCGTTGAAATCCGTGTACGTGCGGGTCGCCGAGCGTCGCTACTCAGCGACGGGGGTGCGCGAAGTCGCTCTCAGGCAGTCGGCCTAGGCGCGAGGAGCCACGTATGCGCAGCTGTAACTCATGAAATCACAAGCCTTCCCAGTTGAAGCTTAAGCGCATGTCGCGGCGGACAGAACTGACCGATGCGCCCCCGGTGGCGGGCTTCTACCCAAGGCTGGGCCGCATCGTCACGCGACGGCCGATAGTTGTCATCGGTTTCTGGATCGTGCTGGCGGCCGTGCTGTCGCTGGCACTGCCGCCGCTCGCCGTGGTCATCGGACAAAAGCAAGCTGCCATCATGCCCGACGATGCCCCGATGATGGTCGCAGCCCGCGAGATGGTCGCGGCATTCCACGATAAAGGAACGGACAACGTCGTCTTGGCCGTGCTGACCGACGACAAAGACCTGACGCCCGCCGACGAAACCACCTACCGCACGTTGGTCGGGAAACTCCGTCAAGACACAGCCGACGTCGTGTCGCTCCAAGACTTTCTCAACTCGCCAGAAGTTCGCGAGGTGCTGTCAAGCAAAGACAACAAGGCCTGGTATCTGCCGATCGCTCTCGCCGGCCACGCGGGGTCAGCCGAGGGTGGAGTGGCCTTCGAAAACGCAGCCAAACTGATCAGACAAACGGTGTCTGGGTCGACGCTCGCCGCCCATCTGGCTGGACCGGCGGCCACCGCCGCGGACCTCACCATGATCAGCGAGCGGGACCTGCACGTGATCGAGGCCGGCACCGGGATCATGGTGCTGCTGATCCTGCTGATCGTGTACCGGAATCCGCTCACGATGATGATGCCATTGATAACCATCGGCATATCGTTGGCGACGGCACAAGGCATACTCGCCGGATTGGCCGAACTGGGCCTCGGCGTGTCGAGCCAGACCATGGTTTTCATGAGCGGCGTAATATACGGCGCGGGAACCGATTACGCCGTCTTCTTGATCAGCCGCTACCACGACTACGTGCGGCTCGGCGCGGACTCGGATGAAGCGGTCAGGCACGCGTTGGCCTCGATCGGGAAAGTCATCGCCGCCTCGGCGGCAACTGTGGCGGTCACCTTTCTCGCCATGGTCTTCACCAAGTTGCCGGTCTTCTCGACGGTGGGTCCAGCCCTGGCGATTGCCGTCACCGTGGCATTCGTGGCAGCTGTCACCGTGCTGCCGGCCATCATGGTGCTCGCCGGGCGCCGGGGTTGGATCAAGCCACGTCGCGAGCTGACCACCCGGTTCTGGCAAATATCGGGTGTGCGGATCGTGCGCCGTCCCAAGATCCATTTGGTCGCAAGTCTGATGATCTTGATCACCCTGGCCGGCTGCTCGGCCTTTGCGCACTACAACTACGACGACCGTAAGACACTGCCCAGCTCGGTCGAAAGCACCGCGGGATACGAAGTGATGGCGCAACATTTCCCGCTGGACACGATCATTCCGCAATACCTCTTCATCCAATCGCCACACGACATGCGAGACCCGAAAGCTCTGGCTGACTTGGAGCAGATGGCGCAGCGAGTGAGTCAGCTGCCCAGCGTCTCGATGGTGCGAGGCATTACCCGACCAACCGGTGAATCGCTGGAACAGGCCAGGCTGGCCTGGCAGGCCGGCGAAGTGGGCAACAAGCTCGGCGACGCCTCGCAACAGATCAACGGCCACACCAATGATCTCGACACAATGAGCGACGGTGCCAACCAATTAGCAAATGCCCTGGGCGACTTGCGTAGCCAAGTCGATCAGGCCCTGCCCAATATCAGCGGCCTCGTCGACGCACTGACTTTTTTGCAGAGGAATTTTGGTGGACAGAAGGCCCTCAACCAACTCGAGGACGCCGCCAAGTTGATCACCAACATGCGCTCGTTGGGTCAGGCCCTCGATCTGAACGTCGTCGATGTCAACAACATTGCCAGTTTGGCGAGACCGATCCTGAGCGCCCTTGATGCGACCCCGGTGTGCTCGCTGGACCCGACCTGCGTCAACGCTCGCGGTCGGCTTCAGCGCATCGCCGACGCGCATGACAGTGGGGCGCTCACCAGCATCGCGGATCTGTCGAAGCAGTTGGAGGCAACCCAGGGCACAGAGACCCTGGAGGCGATGACAGACAAATTGAAGGAACTGGTCACCAAGCTCAACAGCGCGACGCAGACACTGGGCGGCGGACTGTCATCGAAGCTGGCGAGCCTCCAGGATGGTGCCAAGCAACTCGCCGAAGGCAGTCGAAAATTGGCCGACGCTGTGGGCCTGCTCGTCGGTCAGACAAAGCAGATGGGTGCAGGTCTCAACGATGCCTCGGGTTTCCTGATGGCCATGAAGAACGGCGCAGATTCCCCACCGATGGCGGGCTTCTTCATTCCGCCGCAAGTCCTGACCCGAGACGATTTCAAGAAGGCGGCGGGCATCTTCGTCTCGCCCGACGGACACGCGGCGCGGTATCTGGTACAGACCAAGCTGAATCCGTTCAGCATCGCCGCCATGGATCAGGTGAACTCGATTCTCGACACTGCTCGACAGGCTCAACCGAACACCACGCTGGCTGACGCGAAAGTGTCGATGGCCGGAATCTCGGTAGGACTTCGTGACACTCGCGACTACTACAACAAAGACTTCAACTTCATCATCGTGACAACCGTCGTCATCGTCTTTCTGATTCTGATCGGTTTGCTGCGGGCGATCGTCGCACCGTTGTACCTGATCTGCTCGGTGGTTGTGTCGTATCTGTCGGCGCTCGGCATCGGTACGATCATGTTCCAATTCATTCTTGGCCAAGAATTACATTGGACCGTTCCGGGGCTTACCTTCATCATCTTGGTCGCGGTAGGCGCTGATTACAATCTGCTGCTCATTTCACGAATACGCGACGAGTCACCGCACGGCATACGTGTCGGTGTGATCCGCACGGTCGGGTCGACCGGTGGCGTGATCACCGCCGCGGGCCTGATCTTCGCCGCATCGATGTTCGGCCTTTTGTTCGCAAGCATCACCATGATGGTCCAGGCCGGGTTCGTTCTCGGCATGGGAATCCTGCTGGACACGTTCCTGGTACGCACCGTAACGGTGCCAGCAATCGCGACGCTGGTGGGCCGAGGCAACTGGTGGCCATCACGACCGCAACACCGCAAGCCCGATCGCAGACGGAATCGCAGCAACCTGACGCAGATACGAAATGCTCTGGCGCCCAACTTTATTGCCAAGCGCCGTCAGGCAGCACAGCCCATCACCGATACGCCGGACGACACCACGGCCCCGGATGATGCCGAACCAGCCCTGCCGACCAGCGAATTACCACCAGTCGAAACCGATGAGCAGCAAACGGCCGAACGGCAACCGGTGGTACTGGCAATTGCCCTGGGTCGGCGCGCTGGAGGGAGGCTCGACCGATGAAATTTGCTCTGGGTATCCATGGAAGTCGCGGCGACGTCGAACCCTTCGCCGCGGTCGGCGTGGAGCTCCAGCGCCGAGGTCACGAAATACGAATGGCGGTGCCGCCCAACATGCTTGGCTTCGTGGAGTCGGCCGGGCTTGGCGCGGTTGCCTACGGGCCGAGTTCTCAAGCAGTGAACGAAGAGGATTTCGTCCGCAACTTCTGGAGCATCAGCACTCCGGTCAAAGTCGTACGCGCAGGCAAGTATTATTTGGGCGAGGTCTGGGCTGAGATGGGCACGACGCTGACGGCACTGGCCGACGGAGCCGATCTTTTGTTGACCGGCATGGTGCAGCAAGGGCTCGCCGTCAATGTCGCGGAATATCATCGGATTCCGCTGGCGGAACTGCACTGCTTCCCAGTGCGAGTCAACAGCCACATTCTTCCGGCGCTGCCGTCGCCGTTGATTCGGTCGGGTATCTCGGCGCTGTGGTGGGCGCACTGGCGTATGACGAAGCCAGCCGAAGACGACCAACGTCGAAGATTGGGCCTGCCAGGAGCAATCGGACCTTCGACGCAGCGCATCATCGAGCGCGGCTCCCTCGAGCTCCAGGCGTACGATGCGTTGTTCTTTCCCGGCCTGGCAGCTGAATGGACGCAGTGGAATGGCCAGCGGCCCTTTGTGGGCGCGTTGACGATGAAGATGCCGACGAGTTCCGATGACGAGGTGTCGTCGTGGTGCGCTGCCGGAACGCCGCCGATCTACTTCGGCTTCGGCAGCATGCCGGTCCGATCGTTCGGCGCGACGGTGGAGATGATCAGCGCGGCCTGTGCGGAATTGGACGAGCGCGCATTGATCTGCGCCGGTGCCCACGACTTCGATGACAATCTGCGCTCTGATCGCGTCATGATCGCTGGCGCGATGAACCACGCGGCGATCTTCCCCGCATGCCGCGCCGTCGTCCACCACGGCGGTGCCGGAACTACAGCCGCCGGCCTGCGTGCCGGAGTGCCGACGCTGATCCTGTGGGTGACCGCCGACCAGCCGATCTGGGCGGCTCAGGTCAAACGGCTGAAAGTCGGCTCTTCCCGGCGCTTCTCGACCACCACCCAGCATTCGCTTGTCGCTGATCTGCGGTCCATACTCGCTCCCGAATACGTAGCCGAGGCACGCGCGGTCGCCCGGCGAATGACCACGCCTGAGGTTAGCGTAACGACGACAGCCGATCTTCTGGAAGGCGCCGCCAAAGTGAGGCAGGTCGCCTGATGTGGAGCGCAGTCTTGTTGTTCGGAATCATCGCCGCCCAGGATCCTGTGCGGATCGGGATCATGGCCCTGTTGATTTCACGTCCACGACCGCTGTCGAACCTGTTGGCGTATTGGTTTGGTCTGATGGCTACCGGTTTCGGCGCCGCCCTGGCCACGCTTTTCCTCCTGCACGACTTCCTGGTTCCCGTTGTGCGGCTGACACACTCGATTGCCACGCACCCCGCGGTGCCGCCCATACAAGTTGCCCTGGGTGTGGTCGCCATCTCGGCGGCCGGAATGCTCGCCATGCCCCGCTCGGTGCGTCAGGCCGCATATGCGCTGATGCCCGCCGGCGATCCGGTTACGCAGACGGTCGAACCGACAAAAACACCGACAGTGTTCTCCCGCTTGGCGCTTCCGCGGCTGTCATGGACGGCCGTCCTGGAAGGGAAGTCCCTCGGAATGCCGTTTGTCGCGGGCCTGTGCACCTCGACCCAACTGCTCGAGTTCTGGGGAGCGATGTTTGTCATTCTGGCTTCCGGAGCAGCCGTCGGCACGCAAGTCGCTGCCGCTCTGGTCTTCACGCTGGTGGCTTACACCATCACCGAGATCCCGCTTGTCGCATACTTGGTATCGCCGGCGAAGACGCAGGCAGTCGTCATGGGCATGCATGGTTGGTTATATGCCCGCCGGAGACCGATTGTCGCGACGGCACTCGGCGCAGTCGGTGCCATGATGCTCGCGAAAGGCGTTGGCGGTCTGTGATTTTAGAAGCGACATTTCGGGGCGTAGGAGGCGATCATGACTGATCGTAGGATTCGCGGCGGGTTGTTCGGCATGTTGGCAACCGCGGGTGCGGGTCTGCTGTCGCTGACGTCGGTGATGACACCCGCGTTCGCCCATGGTGACGACACGACGTTGCCGTTCGAAGTCATGGGTGGTAGCGGCATGCCGCTCCCGGACGACAGCTGGGTCGA
>DASXJI010000364.1:0-2590 GCA_036497495.1 Mycobacterium sp. | reverse complement strand
GTGCAGTCGGTGCTGCTACCCCGACTGCTTGATTGGCTCTCCGATACCCCCGATCCGGATGGCGGTCTGCTGGCCTACCGCCGGATCAGCGAGGTGATGATCGACCACCGTTGGTATCTGTCCACGCTGCGCGACAAGCCTTCGGTCGCCAAGCGACTGATGCACGTGCTCGGAACGTCAGCGTATGTGCCCGAACTCTTGATGCGCGCGCCGGAGGTCGTCCAGAACTACAGCGACGGGGCGTCGGGCCCGAAGCTGCTCGAGATCGAGCCCGAGGCGGTCGCCGGTGCGCTGGTGGCCTCGGCGGCCCGGCAAAGCGATCCGGTTCGGGCCATCGCCATTGCGCGCTCGCTGCGCCGGCGTGAGCTGGCCCGTGTTGCCTCGGCCGACCTGCTGGGCATGCTCGACGTCACCGACGTCTGTGCCGCGCTCACTGCGGTGTGGGTCGCCGTGTTGCAGGCCGCCCTGGAAGCGGTGACTCGGGCCAACCTGCCGAAGAGCGGCGACGCGCCGGCCACCATCGCCGTGATCGGGATGGGCCGGCTCGGCGGCCGCGAGCTGGGCTACGGATCCGACGCCGACGTCCTGTTCGTCTGCGAGCCGGCCGACGGTGTGCAGGACTCCGACGCGGTGCGCTGGGCCATCACCGTGGCTGAGCAGATTCGCGCGCTGTTGGGGACCCCCAGCGCCGACCCGCCGTTGGAGCTCGACGCCAATCTGCGGCCCGAGGGTCGCAGCGGTCCGCTGGTCCGCACGCTCGCGTCGTACGCCGCTTACTACGAGCAGTGGGCCCAGCCGTGGGAGATCCAGGCGTTGCTGCGGGCCGACGCGGTGGCCGGTGACCCGGATCTGGGTCGGCGGTTCTTACACATGGCCGACAAGACGCGCTACCCCTCCGGCGGGGTGTCGGCGGAGGCGGTCCTCGAGATCCGGCGGATCAAGGCGCGGGTCGACTCCGAGCGGCTCCCGCGCGGCGCCGACCCGAAAACCCACACCAAGCTGGGGCGCGGGGGACTGGCCGACATCGAGTGGACCGTGCAGCTGCTCCAACTGCGCTACGCCAGCGAGATCGCTGCGCTGCACAACACCTCGACGCTGGCGAGTCTGGACGCCGCCGCCGAGGCCGCGTTGATCACCACCGAAGACGCGGCCCTGTTGCGCGAGGCATGGCTGACCGCGACGCGGGCCCGCAACGCGCTGGTGCTGGTCCGCGGCAAGCCCACCGACCAATTGCCCGGGCCCGGCCGCCTGCTCAACACCGTTGCCGTCGCGGCCGGCTGGGCGAAGAACGGGGACGGCGGCGAGTTCCTGGACAACTACCTGCGCGTGACTCGGCGCGCAAAAGCCGTCGTGCACAAGATCTTCGACGAATAAGCCAGCCCGGCCGCGGTACGCCGAACGACTCGGTGTTAGTAAGGAAGCAACGGTCGGCTGCTGACGGAGGCCCGCCACTAGCGTTAGGAGGCGGGGTTGGACGCGAAGATCCCCTACGAGGTGATGAGCGCCGACGAATACGATCGGCTCGCGGCGCTCTACGGGCCGCTGACCGACGATGTGCGCGAACTGATCCGGCTGGCTCTGCGCACCGACGCCGACCCAGACTCAGTCGATGCGGCTAGAACGGCGATCCGGGCGGCCAATGATGTGCTGCGGAGCAGGCAGCGTGACGAGTCGCAGCTGGTGCGTCACGCGGTCAACGGACGCCCGGTGGTGTGGGGCAACGCCGTGATCGGACTGCGCAACGCGATCGCCCCGCCGCTGACCATTCATCACGACGATGACGGCACCCGGTGCTGGAGCGAGTTCACCCTGAACGCCGCTTACGAGGGCCCGCCCGGGCTGGTGCACGGCGGGGTCTGCGCGCTGGTGCTCGATCACGTGCTGGGTGAGGCCGCCAGCGCGGGCCTGACCAAGCCGCTGTTCACCGGAACCCTCACGGTTCGGTTCGTGCGTGGCACCCCGTTGGGCAGGCTTCGCGCCGACGCCGCCGTCGAGCGCACCGAAGGCGTCAAATCCTTTGTCTCCGGCCATCTTTCCGACGGCGAAGGAATCACCGTCGAAGCCGAAGGAATCTTCATCAAGCCGGCGTGGGCGCGGGACGCCGAATGAAGTTCTACGTCAGCAGCGCATTTCTCAATACCCGCGAGATCGTCGAGATCGCCAAGGCCGCCGACGACCTCGGTTATGACGGCATCGGGATCCCCGACCACATCGTCAATCTGGAGACACTGAAAACCCCGTATCCCTACACCAAGGACGGGCAGCGGCGCTGGCAAGCGTTCACCGAGTGGCCAGACCCCTGGGTGCTGGCCGGCGCGCTCGCGCAGGTCACCACGCGGCTGCGGTTCGTGACCACGGTCTACATCCCGGCCATGCGGAACCCTTATTCGGCGGCCAAAGCCATTGGCACCGCGGCATATCTCGCCGCCGGGCGCGTCGAGCTCGGCGTCGGCGTCGGCTGGTGTGAAGAAGAGTTCGACTTGATGGAGCAACGCTTCTCCGCCCGGGGCAGGCGCACCGACGAGATGCTCGACCTGATGCGGACGCTGTGGTCGCCGGACTGGACGGAATTTGACGGCGAGTTCTATCA